>NZ_FOXR01000074.1:0-2486 GCF_900115765.1 Caldicoprobacter faecalis
AGATGGTTACTGGATGGATTGTCACTAGAGCAGAGAAGTGCCCACAAAAAAGTGACTGTGAATACGGTAATATAAAGAATTTTTAAAAATTTTCACAAGAATTGAAGGTTTTTAGCATTTGATGTCGAATACAATAAATATCATGGAAAATACGTCAACTGCTACAGTTACAATTGAAGAGTTAATGAAAGAGAACAGCCTTTTAAAGCAGGAGATAGAGGAGCTTAAAGTGAAATTGAGGTGGTTTGAAGAGCAGTTTCGCTTAAGCCGGCAAAAGATGTATGGGCGTTCGAGCGAGAAGACGAATTCGGGGGAGGGGGAACAGCTCAGCTTTTTCAATGAAGCAGAGAAGGAATCGAACGCAGAAGCTGCCGAGCCTGCTATAGAGGAGATAACATACAAGCGCCGTAAGAGGAAGGGATATAGAAGGATTCAAAGGGTATCTGCATGTAGATGGTTATGAAGGATACAATGGTATACCTGATGTAGTATTAGTGGGATGCTGGGCGCATGCAAGGAGAAAATTTGATGAAGCATTAAAGGCGATACCTGGGACGAGTGAAGGTATAGCGAGTGTGGCAAAGGAGGGGCTTGATTACTGCAATAAGCTGTTTGCAATTGAGCGGGAGCTTCGAGATGTTACACCCGAGGAGAGGTATGAAGAGCGATTGAAGCGGAGTAAGCAAGCCGATACTGGATGAGTTTTATTCGTATTTAAAATACCATATGCCAAGGGTACTGCCTAAGAGCGTGTTAGGTGGGGCTATTAGGTATTGCCTAAACCAGTGGGATAAGCTTACAGCATTTTTATTGGATGGTAGGCTGGAGATAGATAACAATATAAGCGAGAGGTCAATAAAGCCGTTTGTGATAGGGAGGAAGAACTGGCTATTCAGCAATACGCCGAAGGGTGCAAGAGCCAGTGCAACGATCTACAGTATAGTTGAGACTGCCAAAGAGAATGGGTTAAACCCATTTGAGTATCTAAAGTATTTGTTTGAGAAGCTACCGAATATGGATATAGAGGATAAGGAAGCGCTAGATGAGATTTTACCATGGTCAACCAGCTTGCCAGTCTGTTGCAGGGTGAAATAGAGATAGAAAGTTCCCACCTTACATAAGGTGGGGATTGTTTTCATTGCGATACTTTGATAATTGCCGGTTTAAGTTATCAGTTTGTCAGTTAAAGTTTGAAAAAGCTTGAAATTAAGCTGTTTTTCTTATTCCGATTGTGCAATTTGTGCCCACAAAATGATGTTTTCTCGTCAAGGTGGGTATTATTTTACGCTTACGTTTTTTCGAGGGTAATGGATAGCTACACAATGCTTTAAGGATAATATTAAAAATGCGACTTTTTGTTTAGGGTAAAATAAGAATGGACGAAGTTGAAAAGGAAAAATCTTTAGACTTGCAAAGGGTTATTATAGGCACCCATAAATTATCCTTGTAGTTAGAGAAAACTTAACTGCAAGGAAGAAATAGAGGATGCTCACAATGACCCAAATAGATGATATCAGAAATGCGTTCTTTTTTAAAGGGTTAAATATCAGTGAAATAGCAAGGAAATTTAAAGTTGACCGAAAAACAGCATTACGGTTTTGCTTTTTATGTCTCTTTTTAATTTAAAAGTTTCTATTGTTTTCTATTTACTTTTCGTTTTAATTTAGCCAAAAAGCAGAACTAGCAAAAATCATTATATTATCTCCTAATGCATTTGCAGTATATTTTTTATTAATTTTTCTTTTAATTTCAAACTATCTTTCTTATTGTGAAAAATATTGGTAATTTAGTATAATTTTAACATAAGGTTATAATTATGCATGTTGGGAGGAATTTGTATGAAAAAATTCTTTTGGTTGTTAGGCTTTCTCGGTTTTCTTGGTTTTTTAGGATTTTTTAAATCTTATATGTATTTTGCATTTTTTGCTTTTTTCTCTAACTTTTTTACTAGTCGATATATTAACATTTTACAGGATAAACAACTTCAAAACAAAATGGCAGAAGCTCACTCGATCAGTTTTGTTGTGACTAGTTTTTTCTTATCATTCATGTTAATAATGCTGATATTCAACGTAAGTTATGAGATTTTTAAAGCTACATTTTGCATTGTTTTTGCTTTAATATTTATCATAGATTCGTACTTACTTTATAGGCACCACGAGAAACTAACAAGAAATAAGACTTAAACTTCTATTTCCCTAGTCCCTAATAGGCATCACTAATTGGTACATAATTAACCCAGAGGAAACGAAAAGAGATTGGCCCATCACATGTCGGAATATTTCTATGATTTAGATTACACTTTAAAGGATCGAAGGGAAATAGGAAACGTTTGGAGAAAGTCTATTAAGTTAAGTCCATATAATTGTGTAAAAAGGGGTTGAGCCACCCCCACCCCTCTGGTTAGAATTAAAATGTAAAAACCAAAACTAACTGGAGGGATGAGAAATGGCTCAATACAATATTACCATTGATTCTGAAATTTT
>NZ_FOXR01000070.1:0-3617 GCF_900115765.1 Caldicoprobacter faecalis
GTCATTTCTTTTTGTGTCATGTTGAATATCTCCTCTCTCATGTATGACATTATATCAGAATAATTTCAATATGACATTATCACAGAATAACAACATTTTTGTGTTTAAATATGTTGACAGGGATATTTAAGAATGATAAAATACTGCAGTGTGTTGTTTTTTAGAAATATTTAAGTTTTCCGTGAAAGATGGGGGTAGCCATGTTAGAGGAATTAAAAAATGCTTCAGCCAAAACCGTTGGCACGAAGCAGACGCTGAAGGCTATCAATGCCGGTAAGGCGGTTAGGGTTTACCTCGCTAAGGATGTAGATGAATATATAAGCGAGAGGATAAAGAAAGAGTGCGAGAAAAATAACGTTCCCATTTTTTACGTGAACTCGATGAAGGAATTGGGTAGAATCTGTGGCATTGACGTAGGGGCTGCCACAGCTGCTATTTTGAGAGATGCTGATCGAAAGGAGGTGTAGAGAGTAATGCCAACCATCAATCAATTGGTTCGAAAAGGGAGAGAAAAGCGCGAATATAAGTCTTCCGCACCTGCCTTGAAGGGATGCCCCCAAAAGAGAGGTGTATGTATCGCGGTTAAGACGACTACTCCCAAGAAGCCCAATTCTGCCCTTCGTAAGATTGCGAGAGTCCGCCTTGTAAATGGTGTGGAGGTTACTGCATACATTCCGGGAATTGGACACAACTTGCAGGAACACTCGGTGGTTCTGATTCGTGGGGGCAGGGTTAAGGACTTACCCGGTGTGCGTTATCATATTATACGTGGCGCTCTGGATGCTGCTGGCGTTGCTAATCGTCAACAGGGGAGATCCAAGTACGGTGCTAAGAAGCCCAAGAAGTAATGTGATGCAAAAAAGCGATTAGAGTTTTTGTTAAGGAGGGAATGTAATGCCGAGGAAAGGACCTGTTCCTAAACGGGAAGTGCTCCCTGATCCCATTTATGGAAGCAAGCTGGTGACAAAGCTAATAAACAAGGTTATGCGTGATGGGAAGAAGTCTCTGGCGCAGAGGATTTGCTATGGGGCTTTTGAGCTTATCAGGCAGAAGACCGGCAGGGACCCAATGGAGGTTTTTGAACAGGCGTTGAACAATGTAATGCCTGTATTGGAAGTGAGGCCTCGCAGGGTTGGTGGTGCCACCTACCAGGTGCCGGTGGAAGTCAACCCGGAGAGGAGACAGGCGTTGGGCTTGCGCTGGCTGGTTGATTATGCCAGAGAGCGCAATGAAAGGACCATGGTTGAAAGGCTGGCAGCTGAAATCATCGATGCTGCCAACAACACTGGTGGTGCTGTAAAGAAAAAGGAAGATACTCATCGAATGGCAGAAGCCAACAAGGCCTTTGCGCACTACAGATGGTAAGGAGTATATTTTTGCGCCACGTCCTGAACCATGGAGAATGCTGGAATGCTGTTCTTAGAAGGGAGGAGGTGCAACAATGCTTAGAGAAGTAGCAATGGAAAAAGTAAGAAATATCGGTATAATGGCACACATTGATGCCGGTAAGACCACTACTACCGAGCGTATCCTGTTCTATACCGGTAAGATCCATAGAATGGGTGAGGTACACGAAGGTACCGCTACCATGGACTGGATGGTACAGGAACAGGAACGCGGTATTACCATAACATCGGCTGCTACTACAGCTATATGGAAGGGCCACTTTATCAACATCATTGACACGCCAGGGCACGTGGACTTCACAGTAGAAGTCGAACGCTCTTTGCGCGTTCTCGATGGTTCTGTGGCGATATTTTGCGCAAAAGGAGGAGTAGAGCCACAATCCGAAACTGTTTGGCGCCAGGCTAATAAATATAAAGTTCCTCGCTTGGCATATGTAAACAAGATGGATATAGTTGGGGCTGACTTTTTCAACGTTGTAAACATGATCCGCGAAAGATTGGGAGCCAATCCTGTTCCCATTCAAATCCCCATTGGGAAGGAAGCCGACTTCAGAGGAATTGTTGACCTGGTGCGGAATAAGGCCATATATTATCTTGATGACCTGGGAACCCAGAGCGAGGAAAAGGAAGTCCCTGATGACCTAAAAGAACTGGTTGAGGAGTACAGGACCAAGCTGCTGGAAGTTGTTGCAGAGCAGGATGACGAGCTCATGATGAAATACCTCGAGGGCGAAGAGCTCGCAGAAGAGGAAATAAAGGCAGCGCTACGCAAAGCTACTATCTCTTTCAAGATAGTGCCGGTGCTGTGTGGTTCATCGTACAGAAACAAAGGGGTACAGCCTTTGCTCGATGCCATTGTGGATTATCTACCTTCACCGCTTGACTTACCGCCTGTGGTAGGTACATCGCCTGATACTGGCGGGGAGATCGTAAGACATCCATCGGATGATGAACCTTTGAGCGCTTTGGCGTTTAAGGTAATGGTTGACCCCTACGTTGGAAAGCTGGTGTATGTGCGCGTCTACTCCGGTGTGCTGAGGTCTGGAACCTATGTGTACAACACCACCAGGGGTACCAAGGAGAGGATTGGACGAGTTTTGCGCATGCACGCCGATCACCGCGAGGAGATCTCTGAGGCCTATGCAGGCGACATAGTAGCGGTGGTAGGCTTGAAGAACACCATAACGGGTCATACCCTGTGCGATGAGAATAACCCGATAGTCCTCGAGTCGATGGTATTTCCTGAGCCGGTTATACAGGTTGCAATTGAACCCAAGACAAAGGCAGGCCAGGAAAAGTTGTCGGTTGCGCTGCAGAGGCTGGCAGAGGAAGATCCCACCTTCAGGGCTTTTGTTGACCACGAAACAGGTCAGACCATTATCGCTGGAATGGGAGAGCTGCACCTTGAAATCATTGTGGATCGTTTGGTCAGGGAATTTAAGGTAGAGGCCAATGTGGGTAAGCCGCAGGTGGCCTATCGCGAGACCATCAAGAAGGCTGTCAAGGCCGAGGGAAGGTTCATCAGGCAGACCGGTGGTCGTGGTCAGTACGGCCATGTATGGCTTGAGGTTGAACCGCTTGAGCCGGGTAAGGGATTTGAGTTTGTCAACAAAATTGTTGGCGGCGTTATCCCTAAAGAATATATACCGGCAGTTGAAAGCGGCGTTCGTGAGGCCATGGAAAGCGGCGTATTGGCCGGGTATCCAGTAATAGATGTAAGGGTTACCGTCTTTGACGGTTCGTACCATGAAGTAGACTCGTCTGAGATGGCCTTTAAGGTAGCGGCTTCTATGGCGTTTAAGGAAGCCATGCAAAAAGCTGATCCTGTGCTTCTGGAACCCATTATGAAGGTTGAGGTGACCGTTCCAGAAGAGTATATGGGTGATGTAATAGGCGATATTTCTTCTCGACGTGGGAGAATCGAAGGTACAGAGCTGCGTTCCGGTGTGCAGGTGATAAAGGCTTATGTGCCATTGGCTGAGATGTTTGGATATGCCACTGACCTTCGTTCAAAGACTCAGGGACGAGGTAGCTATGTAATGCAGATGTCCCACTATGAAGAGGTTCCAAAGAACCTTCTTGAGAAAATTATAAAGAAGTAAATTTAAAAAATTTAAGGAGGAGGAAAGAAGAGATGGCAAAGGCGAAGTTTGAGAGGACGAAACCGCACGTAAACATAGGTACGATAGGGCACGTAGACCACGGAAAGAC
>NZ_FOXR01000004.1:0-155722 GCF_900115765.1 Caldicoprobacter faecalis
CCCTGTAGTTCTCTTTTTAGTGTGTTTCTGCTCGAGCCTTCTAAAAGCCTGTTATATGCATATCTCATGCAGGATGACCATCTTCTCATTAAATCCAGCACTATTTGCTCATCTTCCTTGCTTGGGAAAGTAAGTTTAGCCTGTATTGTTATCATGTCTTTCCCCTTCTTTTTTATATCTTCTTCTCCCTTTTGGTGTCCTAATTGGAGTTATTAACCCTTCCTTTTCCCAATTTATTAATGTACTTCTGCTGATGTTGTATGTTTCTTTAACTTTTTGTATACTCAACAACATCGATAATCACCCAATTAAAATTATATCATTTTGTATTGTTATTTTTAACTGTTGTTACCCTCCTAACGCTGTTTTAATTTCAATCCCTGTACATAATTCTACCACATATTCGCAATCAATTCATCCCCTGGATGTCCGACAGCAAATCCTGTCTGCCATCACCCGTTTTGCACTTTACCCACCATATAATCATTCCTTACTTCCTTCAGCAGAACTTTCAGGATTTGCCCCTTCAAATCCCCTTGGCTGTTTGCCACCACCCTTATATAGTGCTGAGTGTATCCCTCATAGGTTTGAGGCCCATACGGGCTTTCCTGCTCGAAATAGACTTCCTCGACCCTGCCCACAAACCCCTCCATATAGCGCCGGGCCATCCGATGCCCCACATCTATCAGTATGCGGCTGCGCTCCTCCTTTATCCTCGCCGGCACCTGATTGGGGAATTCCGCCGCAGGGGTCCCCTCCCTGCGGGAGTACTGGAACACGTGCAGCCTGCTGAACCCAATCTTCTGTACAAAGCTAACGGTCTCCTCAAACTCGGCATCGGTCTCCCCGGGAAACCCCACCATCACGTCGGTGGTTATGGCGGCGTCGGGGAAACTCTCACGTATCATGCCTATGGCCTGGCTGTACTGCTCTGTGGTGTACCGCCTTTTCATCCTTTTGAGAACGGTATCGCTGCCGCTCTGGAGCGGAACGTGAAAATGTCGGCATACCTTGCGGAGTTTTTGAATGCCCTCCACAAATTCCGGGGTTATAAAGTTGGGTTCGATTGAACCTAAGCGTATTCTCGCCAACCCCTCTATTGAATTTAAACCTTCAAGCAGATAGACCAGGTTGACGCCCTCCAGTTCTTTTCGGAGGTCCATTCCATACGAAGCCAGATGAATCCCCGTCAGCACTATTTCCTTAAACCCGGCACCCGCCAAACGCCTTGCCTCTTCCAGCACCTCCTGTGGGTGCCTGCTCCTTATGGGACCGCGGGTGTATGGTATTATGCAGTAAGTGCAAAACTGATTGCAGCCCTCCTGGACCTTGAGAATGGCCCTGGTCCTTCCTTCATATGAGCTTATCGGGGTGCTCTCAAATTCTTTAGCCTTCATTATATCCTTGACGTCAACCACCACTTCTCCGGTGGACTGCGCCTGTTCCACCAAGTCTACAATCCTGTGTCGATCCTGCGTGCCCAGCACCAGCTTGACACCTGGAATTTTCATAGCTTCCTCGGCCGACCTCTGGGCAAAGCAGCCCACCACCACAATGGCGGCATCGGGATTGGTCCGATGCGCCTTGCGTATCATCTGTCTAGACTTCCTATCAGCCAGGTTGGTCACGGTGCAGGTATTGACCACGTACACATCGGCCTTTTCATCGAAATCCACTATGCGATACCCTCGGCTTTCAAACTGCTCCATCATGGCCTGGGTATCGTACTGATTGACCTTGCAGCCTAAGGTGTAAAAAGCAACGCTCTTTCTTTCTACTCCGCTGTCCATTGCATCTCCCCTGTATAAAACATGATTGCAGATAATATAGCCACTCCCACCGTTTCGGTCCTCAATATCCTGGGCCCGAGGGAAACGGTGTTCCAGCCCATCTCCCTTGCCGCTTCAACCTCTTGCTCTTCCCAGCCACCTTCGGGACCTACCATAACGGCTATGCCATCCTCCCAGCTGTTTGTAGCTTCAAAAAGACCTTTAAGCCCCGCCTTCCTTTCGTTTTCCCATGGGAATATGCGAAGCATTTCAGGCGACTGGTGTATCGCCCGGCTGAACGGCACAGGCAAGGATACTTCAGGGATAATCCCCCTCCTGCTCTGCTTGGCCGCCTCTCTGGCAATCCTCTGCCAGCGAGAGGCCTTCTTGATTTCATCTTCCGTAGCGCTGAGCTTCACTATGGTCCTTGCCGTAACCACCGGGACGATCTTGTGCACTCCCAGCTCAACGCACTTCTGTATTATCAGATCCATCTTGGCGCTTTTGGGGATGGCCTGATACAGAACTACCTTGACCCTGGGTTCGCCCTGACTGGGAAAGCTCTTCTCTATATGAACCTCAACCCCATTTTTGCCCACACTCTTTATCACGGCTTCATAATCGTTTCCCTGGCCGTCGCACAGCTCTATAGTATCTCCTCGGCGCAGGCGCAGCACCCTGTGGATGTGCTCGGCATCCTCGCCCTCAATCATCACCGTATCTCGCCTGATTTGCTCTCTATCTATAAAAAACCTATGCATGCCTGGCCACCACGACCGCCCAGTCGTCCATGGTACGATGTTCAATCTGCCTGTAGCCTTCTCTTTTCATGGCTTCAAGCACGTCATCCAGCCGATCGAGTATGATACCCGAAGCTATGAAGACTCCGCCGGTGTTCAAGAAGTTCTTCACCGGCCGGGTGAGTGCGATGATGGCATCGGCTATGATGTTGGCCACAACCAGGTCGTATTTGCCTTCCACCCTGTCGACCAGGTTGCCCTGAAGCACATCCATCCGGGAAAGCACTCCATTTTGCATGGCGTTTTGGCGTGCAATCCTTACGGCATTGGGATCAATGTCCACCGCCACCGCATGCCCTGCCCCCAAAAGCAGTGAAGCGATGGCCAGAATACCCGTCCCGCATCCGACATCCAGCACGCGGCTCGAAGGAAAAACATGTCTTTCAAGCTCCTGTATGCAAAGGATGGTGGTCTGGTGCGTTCCCGTTCCAAACGCCATACCGGGATCGAGCTCCAGCACTATCTCGCCTTCCTGAGGGCGGTATTCTTCCCAGGTGGGCTTGACCACAATCCTTTGGCCTACTTTAACAGGCTTGAAATACTTCTTCCAGCTGTTTGCCCAGTCCTCCTCGTGCATGCTGGCAAGGCTCAGCTCGCCCGATCCCACATCAAAGCCCAGGTCCTGCTCCTTCAGCCACTTTATCCTCTCCTTGATGTACTGGAGCTTGTCGTGAAACTCGGCATCGTTGGGCAAGTACCCCTTAAGGGTCACCTCATCGTTTAAATCCTTCAAAATCGACTCGTCCACCAGCTCCCAATCAGCATTTTCCTCAATGAAGGCGGAAATCTCCCTGGGGTCCTCAATCACAACCCCCTCAACCCCCGCTTCATACAGGGGCTGGGCCATCACATCAACCCCTTCATGAGTCGTCTTTATGCTTATTTCTATCCAGTTCATATCTCATCCCTCCGCCTTCATTGAAATGATAAACCGCTATACAACCAGTTAAACGCCAAAAGCGTCTTTCATCTTATCGAAAAAGGATTTTTTCTCATCTTGCTCCCTGTGTTCCCTGCTCAGCTCCTCAAACTGCCTTATGAGCTCCTTCTGCTTTTCGGTAAGCCGCCTGGGCACCTCTATGTTTACCTTTACATACAGGTCTCCCCGCGAACTGCTTCTCAAATGCGGGATGCCTTTATTTTTCAAGCGAAATACCGTGCCCGGCTGTGTGCCTTCAGGGATGCGGTATTTCATCTTGCCCTCAAGGGAGGGCACCTCAATCTCTGCGCCCAGCGCTGCCTGCCCAAAGGTTATGGGCACCTCACAGTACACATCATATCCTTCCCGCTTGAAGATCTTGTGAGGTCGCACCGTTACATACACGTACAGGTCTCCCGGTGGGCCACCGCGCTCTCCTGCTTCACCCTCTCCCCTTAAAGTGATGACCTGGCCGCTGTCAATCCCGGCAGGGATATTTATGCTGATTTTCCTTATTCTCTTTATCTTCTTCCTGCCATTGCAGCGCTTGCACGGCTCCTCTATTATTGTGCCCTCTCCATGGCACCTGTCGCACGTCCTCACGTTTACAAAGCGCCCAAAAGCTGTAGTCTGTGAATACGAGATCTCCCCCGTCCCTTTACATACCGGACAGGTCACAGGCTGTGTACCGCTCTTTGCACCTGTACCCTTGCATTCGGGACAGGTTTCCATGCGGGCAACCTCTATCTCCTTCTTGGTGCCAAAGGCTGCCTCCTCAAAGGATATATCCAGGTCATAGCGGATATCGGCTCCCCGTACAGGCGCATTCCTTCGACGCCTGCTGGAGGTACCAAACCCGATATCCCCGAAGAACATATCGAATATGTCATCTATGCCGCCAAAATCAAACCCGCCAAACCCTTGCCCTGTTGGCCCTTCATGGCCATACCTGTCATACTGGGCACGGGTTTCGGGATTGATCAGCACGTTGTAGGCCTCGTTGATCTCCTTGAACTTGGCTTCGGCTTCAGGATCACCCGGATTCAAATCGGGATGGTACTTCTTTGCCAGATTTCTGTAAGCCCTCTTGATCTCTTCCTCGGTAGCGTTGCGATCTACTCCCAGTATCTCATAGTAGTCCTTCTTTTCCAAGCCCACTCACCACCTTCCCGCCATGCCTCACACCGCAAATGCAATAAAAAAGAATTCTGGAAAAAGCCAAAACCGTGACGGTTTTGGCTTTTTCCAGCTTGCGAACACAAACTATTATACATCAATTATTTATTGTCGTCCATCACTTCATAATCGGCATCTACCACATCGTCATCCTTTGCTCTCTTTCCCTTGCCGGGTGCATCCTGGCCGGAAGCCTCACCAGAAGCCCTGGCCTGTTGCTGATATATCCTGCCGAATATTTCATACGAGACCTGGGTGAGCTTCTCGGTAGCAGCCTTGATCTTGTCTATATCGTTGCTCTCTATGGCCTTTCTGGTGGCCTCGATCTCCTTCTGGATCCTGTCCTTATCTTCCTTGCTGATCTTATCCCCCATCTCCCTCATGGTCTTCTCGGTATTGTAGATGAGGGAGTCAGCGTTGTTCTTGGCCTCCACCAGCTGCCTGCGCTTCTTGTCTTCCTCGGCGTACTTTTCGGCATCCTTAATGGCCCGCTGTATCTCATCTTCAGACAGGTGAGTAGTTGCCGTAATGGTGATCTTCTGCTCCTTACCTGTACCCAGGTCCTTTGCAGAGACATGTACGATGCCGTTGGCGTCTATGTCAAACGTCACCTCGATCTGAGGTACGCCTCTGGGAGCAGGAGGTATTCCGTCCAATATAAAGCGCCCAAGCGTCTTGTTGTCAGCCGCCATCTCCCTCTCGCCCTGCAGCACATGTATCTCAACGCTGGTCTGACCATCAGCAGCAGTAGTGAATATCTGGCTCTTTCTGGTCGGTATGGTGGTATTCCTCTCTATAATCTTGGTGAATACTCCGCCCAGCGTCTCAATACCCAGCGAAAGGGGCGTAACGTCAAGCAACAGCACATCTTTTACCTCTCCCGCCAGAACAGCTGCCTGGATAGCGGCGCCGATTGCCACGCACTCGTCGGGATTGATTCCCTTGTAGGGCTCCTTGCCGGTGGCTTTTCTCACAGCCTCCTGAACCGCAGGAATCCTGGTGGAACCTCCCACAAGGATTACCTTGTCGATATCGTCGGGAGTAAGCCCAGCATCCTTGAGGGCCTGTCTCAGCGGGCCCATGGTCATCTCTACCAAATCAGCCGTCAGCTCCTCAAACTTAGCCCTGGTAAGTGTCATGTCAAGGTGTTTGGGACCCGAGGCATCGGCCGTAATGAACGGGAGATTTATGTTGGTGGTAAGCGTGCTGGAAAGCTCTATCTTTGCCTTTTCGGCCGCCTCCTTTAGCCTCTGTAGAGCCATTTTATCCTTTCTCAAGTCAATGCCATGCTCTTTCATAAATTCGTCGGCTATATAATCGATGATCCTCTGATCAAAGTCATCTCCTCCCAGGCGGTTGTTACCGCTGGTAGCCAGCACTTCAAACACGCCCTCACCGATTTCAAGTATGGATACGTCAAAGGTTCCACCGCCCAGGTCATACACCAGTATCTTCTGGTTGCCCTCTTTGTCAAGGCCGTACGCCAAAGCTGCAGCGGTGGGCTCGTTGATTATACGTAGCACCTCCAGCCCGGCAATCCTTCCCGCATTCTTGGTAGCCTGGCGCTGGCTGTCGTTAAAGTAAGCCGGCACAGTGATAACGGCCTGGGTTATCTTCTCACCCAAATAGGCCTCTGCATCCTGTTTCAGCTTCATGAGGATCATTGCAGATATTTCCTCAGGCGAATACTCCTTATCATCTATTTTAACCCTGTAATTGGTGCCCATATGCCTTTTTATGGAGATTACGGTGCGCTCAGGGTTGGTTATGGCCTGCCGCTTAGCAACCTGCCCCACCAAGCGCTCCCCTGTTTTGGTAAACGCTACAACAGAAGGAGTCACTCTGGCACCCTCTGCATTGGGAATTACCACCGGTTGTCCGCCTTCCATGACAGCAACGCATGAGTTGGTGGTTCCAAGGTCTATTCCAATCACCTTTCCCATATTTATTCCTCCTTTTATCCTCCAATTTAAAATTTCAAGATTATTGCTTCACAGCCACTTTGACCATGCTGTGGCGTATTACCCTATCTTTGTATTTATAACCTTTTTGAAAAACTTCAACCACAGTGTTATCCTCAACGCCTTCCTCGGCCTCGGCTCTCATGACAGCCTCATGAAGCTCTGGGTCAAAGGCCTTACCCAGAGCATCTATCTCTTCCACCCCCAGCTTCTTAAGTACATCCTTGAACTGCCGCGCAACCATCTCAACGCCTTTGGCAATGGCTTCATGGGAAGAACTCTCCTTGGCCGAATCGAGAGCCCTTTCCAGGTTATCCAAAATGGGCAAAAACGACTTTACAACATCGGCAGTTGCAGCATCATATGCTTCGGCTATAGCGTTTTTATTCCTTTTTCTGTAATTGTCAAAATCTGCCTGAATCCTTTGGGCCAGCGAGAGGTATTCGTCTCTCTCCTGCATGACCTTTTCAAGCTGCTGTTGCAGGCTCTCAACAGTAGGAAGGGGCTGCTCATCCCGCACACAGCCCTCCTCCTGTCGCTGTTCTACCTCTCCTCCAGCATCGCGCTCTTCCAGAGGCTTATCGCCCTGGTCACCTTCAATGGCAACAGCATCTTGGACATTTTGCTTTAAGTCCTCATTCTCATTGATGGCTTGATCCATCAATTGGTCCTCTTTTGGCAAATCCTGGTTATTCATCATCAAAAAATTCACCGCCCTTAAGATATTTTGCAAACAGCCTGAAAATTATATTACTCCTCAAAAAGGGAAGTCAAGTACTTGCTCACCGTCTCGCCCACGTAGCGGACCACCGAAACCGCTTTGGAATATTCCATGCGGGTAGGCCCTATAAGGCCCATAGTACCCAGCACCTTGTCTCCTATGCTGTAGGTAGTCATCACTATGCTGCATTCCTTCATCTGCTCGCACTCGTTCTCGGTCCCTATGACCACGGTCACCCCTTTTTTATCGAACTTGCTCAGAAGGCTGTACAGCAAATCTTTCTGCTCCATAAGGCTCAAAAATGCCTTGGCCTTCCTAATATCCCGGTATTCCGGAAAATTGAATATATTTGTGGTACCTCCCAGATACACCTCAGTTTGTTCCTTCTGAGCAATGCTCTCCGTTAAAGCGTCTACCAGGGAGTTGAAAAACTCCTTCTGTCTCGTCATCTCCTTCTGCACATCCTGGATGGAGTTTATATCCACCTCTGCAAACGTCTTGTTGCGATAGTGCACCGTAAGCATGTTGGAAACTCGGTTCAGGTATCCCGAATCGACATCGGCTGGTATCCGGATAATGGTATCCTTTATTATACCGGCAGAGGTTACCACCAGCAAAAGGGCATATTGCCTGTCCACAGGTATCAATTCAATGCGCTTTATCAGTACCTTATTGAGCTGTGGCCCCAGCACCACCGAGGTGTAATTGGTGATATCCGACAGTATCCTGGCCACCTGCTCTATGACCTTCTCTATTTCAGCAGTGCGCTGCTCGTATATCTTCTTGATGTATTCAGCTTCAGCAGCGGTGAGCATCCTGATCTTCATCAATTTGTCTACATACAGCCGGTATGCCTTATCCGATGGAATACGCCCTGCTGACGTGTGCGGCTGATGTAAGTACCCCATCTCTTCCAGATCAGACATTTCGTTCCTTATGGTAGCAGGGCTGATACCCATGCCGTATTTTTTGGCTATCGTTCTGGAGCCTACCGGCTCTCCCGAACAGATATAATCATCTATCACCGCCTGCAGTATCTGCAGCTTACGCTTGCCCAGTTGCATAGATATCACCCCTCTTTCTGTTAGCACTCTCGACCGTTGAGTGCTAATCTATATTTAAGTTAACACTTCAGCAATTGTTTGTCAATAGGTTTTTGCACTATTGCCTCGAATAGATATAAAGATATTTACCGCCACGAATAGGTGTTCGAAGCAAAAATGTCTCAAAAACTGCTAGGATATTAGATGGTCAAGGCACACCATAAGGAGGGCTACAAATGCGCCTTGTTTCTTTTTGAAATCAAATTGCTTTATATTCCTAGTTTTTTCTCTTGTAATGTGGCTACATTTAGGTTATAATATAGCTACAAAGGAGGTGTCCCTAATATGGAATATGTAGGCATACGACAGCTCAAAAATTCTTTGAGCCGTTATTTGAAACTGGTTAAGAGCGGTAAAACAATACAGGTAACAGACAGAGGAAAACCCATTGCAAAACTGATGCCGGCAGATAATTCTCTTCCGCAGGGAATCATTGAAATGCTGGACAAAGAAATCGCTTCCTGGAACGGAGAAAAACCTAGAGGAATGACAATACTTCATTCCATCAACAAAGGCAGAAATGTTTCCGATATTGTATCGGAGGATAGGCGATGATAGTATATCTTGATACAAGCGCTTTGGTTAAACTGTATATTAACGAAGAAGGGACTTCTCTGGTTCGGGAGGCCGTGCAGAACTCTTTAATAGTTGCCACTTGTAAAGTTGCCTATGCTGAAGCGCGATCCGCCTTTGCACGTGCCTGCCGCGAAAAACTTATCGATATCGGTACACATGATGAAATTGTTGCTGCCTTGAAGCAAGATTGGAAAAACTACTTTAAAATCAAGATTACCGACGAACTGATAGACCTGGCCGGAGAACTGACTTATACTCATTCCCTGCGAGGATTTGACGCCATTCATCTTTCCTCTGCCCTAACTTTAAGCTATATGGCAAACAATAAGGTTACCGCAATCTGTTTTGATGTAAAATTGTGGGAAGCCTTTAAAAAGTATGCCCGTTTTAATGTGCTACCAGAGAATTGTATAGCAAACAAAAAATAGTCTTTGTCTGTCGGAGGAAAACAAAGGAAAAGGATCAAAAACTTATGGAGGAATTATGTAAAGAAGAATAATGCGGAGGGTCCATTTCATGAGCAATCAAGTTAATATGCTACCGTTTTGCTGGAGGCTTTCGCAGAAAACGAAAACCTTTTTGCACTATTGCATAAATTCTAGCAAAACGACATTTTGAATATCCATCCCCTTTTCGGTAAGCCTAATGGAGACCTCATCATCTATCAACAACCCCTGCTTCATCAGCTTTTTTATGGTTTTACCATAGTAGAACTCTATGTCCCTGCCAAACCTGGCCTTAAATCTCTGTTTGTTGACACCCTCCACCAGGCGAAGCCCCAGCATTACGGTTTCAAAGCGCTCATCCTCTTCCCCTATCTTCTCGCGGTAGTTTATCCTCTGTGTACCATTCATCACCGCCTGTATATACTCCTCTACATCGCTGGTATTTGAAAACCTTTCATTATTAAAATAGGAATGCGCTCCACTTCCGCACCCTATATACTCCTCGTTGTGCCAGTATATAAGGTTGTGGACACATTCCTTACCCGGTATGGCGAAATTGGATATTTCGTACTGTTTAAGTCCAAACCCGCTCACGTACTCCCTACCCTTGTAATACATAAGCCTGTCCTCTTCCTGAGTGGGAAGCGAAAACTTTCCCTGCTCATACCATCGATGCAATGGGGTACCGCTCTCCACCTTCAAGCTGTACATGGATATATGCTGTATCTCAAATGAACACACCTTCTCAAGGGTCTCCAGCCAGTCCTCAACTGTCTGATAGGGCAGTCCAAACATCACGTCCACATTTATATTTTCAAACCCTGCCTCTTTAGCGTACATCACGCTTTGAACAAAATCGCTGCTGCTGTGTATCCTCCCCAGAAACCTCAAATGCTTATCCTGCCACGCCTGCAATCCTATGCTCAAGCGGTTCACTCCGGCACCCCTTAGCGCGGACAGCTTGTCCAGGTCAACAGTGCCAGGGTTGGCTTCAATGGTGATTTCCGCATCTTTCCGCACATTGAAGCTCTTAAAGCACACCTCCAGCACTCTGGCTATCTGCTTGCCAGAAAAAAGGGTAGGAGTACCCCCACCCAGATATATGCTTTTAACGGCGTAATCGCAAACTTCACCCTTCCATTCGAGTATCTCCCTGAACAGGGCCTCAAGATAAGGTTCCATCCACCGCTTCATTCCCTGATAGGACGGAAAATCGCAGTAATGGCATTTCTTGAGGCAAAACGGAAAGTGTATATAAACCCCCAGTTGGCGCATATGGCTCTCCTTCTCCCCTAATTGAGCTTGAGTACGGCCATGAAAGCCTCTTGAGGAACCTCTACAGAGCCCACCTGGCGCATCCTCTTCTTGCCCTCCTTCTGCTTTTCCAGCAGCTTTTTCTTGCGGGTGACGTCTCCGCCGTAACACTTGGCAAGGACATCTTTTCTCAAGGCCTTTATGGTCTCGCGGGCTATAACCCTGCTTCCAATAGCCGCCTGAATGGGTATCTCAAACAGGTGGCGCGGTATGACCTCCTTCAGTTTTTGAACGATGGCCCGTCCCCTGGCATAGGCCTTATCCCTGTGCACTATGACTGAAAGGGCATCCACCACCTGCCCGTTGAGCAAGATGTCCAGCTTAACCAGGTCCGACTCCTTATATCCTATCAGCTCATAGTCAAACGATGCATATCCCTTTGTCCTGGACTTGAGCGCATCAAAAAAGTCGTATATGATCTCGTTAAGCGGTAGCTCGTATGTGAGCATCACCCTTGTGCTCTCCAGATATTCCATATGCCTGTACTCTCCGCGACGTTCCTGGCACAGCTCCATAATGTCTCCAACATACTCGGTGAGGGTTATGATTTGAGCCCTCACCACCGGCTCCTCCGTGTGGTCTATCTCGGCAGGCGGCGGCATTTCGGTCGGATTGGAGACTTCCACCATTTCGCCGTTTTTCTTGTATACGCGGTACACCACGCTGGGAGCGGTGGTTACCAGGTCCAGGTCATACTCCCGTTCCAGCCGCTCCTGGATGATCTCCATATGCAGCAGCCCCAGGAAGCCACACCTGAAACCAAATCCCAAAGCAGCCGACGTCTCAGGCTCAAACACCAGCGATGCATCGTTCAGCTGAAGCTTGGCCAAAGCCTCCTTCAAATCTTCGTATTTTGCTCCATCGGCCGGGTAAATGCCGCAGTAAACCATGGGCTGAAGCTTTTTATATCCAGGAAGAGGTTCAGAAGCCGGCCTGTCCGCACTGGTTATGGTGTCTCCCACCCGGGTGTCGCCTACATTCTTTATCCCAGCAGCGATATAGCCTACATCTCCTGCCCTGAGCTCATCTACAGGAACGAGATGTGGCCGGAATATACCCACCTCGGTGACCTCGAATTCCTTACCATTGGACATGATCATTATACGCTGCCCCGGCTTTACTGAGCCCTCTTTTATCTTGACGTATGTGATAACCCCCCGGTAGTTATCGTAAAACGAATCGAATATCAGGGCCCTTAAAGGAGCATCCTCATCGCCTTCGGGTGGCGGAATTCTCTCAATAATCCTATCCAGCACTTCCTCTATGCCTATGCCGTTTTTTGCTGAAATAAGCGGCGCATCCTTGGCGTCCAGCCCGATCACCTCTTCAATCTGCGCCTTTGCCCAGTCAGGCCGTGCGCTGGGAAGGTCAATCTTGTTGATGACCGGTATAATCTCCAGGTCATGCTCCAAAGCCAGATAGAGGTTGGCAAGGGTTTGTGCCTGTATACCCTGGGATGCGTCGACCACCAGCAACGCCCCTTCACACGCTGCCAGGCTCTTGGAAACCTCGTAGGTAAAGTCCACGTGGCCCGGAGTATCGATAAGGTTTAATATATACTCCTCCCCATCCTTGTATTTGTACACCAACCTTACAGCCTGGGCCTTAATGGTAATGCCGCGTTCCCGTTCAAGTTCCATTGTATCCAGTACTTGATCCTGCATCTCCCTTTCAGTCAAAGTACCGGTCGTCTCCAGCAAACGATCGGCAAGGGTGGACTTCCCATGGTCTATATGGGCAATTATACAGAAATTTCGTATCTTGCTTTGTCTAGGATTGGGCATGGTATGCTTTATTCCTCCTTCGTGCTTCGTTAACTATAATTATATACCACTTAAATTATAATAGTGAACTACCAGCACCTGTAGAGGTGGTGGCTTCATAAGAAGTTTGGCATATCTGCTCAACAGCAGACTGGCCAGTTACTCTCGTCAGTTATACAGATTTTAGAAAGGCGGCACAGCGCCTTCAATGGCCTGTGTATTTGCTCCTCATACCCTATACGGTTTTTCTGAGCCTCATACATCAGCTATCACCCAGAAAATATTTTATCATATTTTTAGCAATTCATCTCCATCTCGTAGAAGATAAAGCTTTCTTGTATCTCACATTACAGCCTATAGAGATAATACTATGTTATTTTCAATGTGGCAATTATAAAGTTTCAAATGCTACGTTTATTAAGAGACAGCCAAAAGCAAAAACTTTTTGCCCCAGCCAAGGGTACTTAATATAAGAGGGCCACAACCGATAAAGAGGAGGTACAGCCATGGCTGATGTGGATAGGGAAAAATATGAAAAATTTATACAGTCGCATCCGAAAGGCCACTTCATGCAGTCCTTAAAATGGGCAGAGGTTAAATCAAACTGGCTAAACGAAATAATAACGGTCAAAGACAACCAGGGCAATATCAAGGGTGCAATGAGCCTGCTTATAAGAAAGCTTCCTTTTGTAAACTATACTATAATGTATTCCCCTCGTGGACCGGTGTGCGATATACATGATTATGCCACAATAAAAGAGCTGATTGATAAAGCAAGAGAGGTGGCCCGGAGATATAAAAGCTATGTACTCAAATTAGACCCTGATGTGGAAAAAGATAACCTTGAATTCCAGAAAATAGTTAAAAAACTGGGATTTAGAATCAAAAGCAATTCAAAGGATTTTGAAGGGGCACAGCCCCGCTTTGTCTTTCGCCTGGATATAAAGAACAAGACCGAAGAAGAGCTTCTGATGTCTTTTCATCAGAAGGTAAGGTACAACATAAGGCTGGCAATGAGAAAAGGGGTGGAAATCAGGATAGGCTCTAAAGATGACATTCCTGAATTTCACAAGATAATGGTTGAAACGGGCATAAGGGATAAATTCGTTGTAAGGAGCGCCTCTTATTTCGAAAAAATGCTTGACTGCTTGGGTCCCGATAATATAAGGCTTTACCTTGCTTACTACCGTGGAAATATGATCGCCGGAGCCATTGCGGTAGCATATGGCAATAAATGCTGGTATCTCTATGGTGCCAGCAGCAACCAGCACAGGAATGTAATGCCCAACTATCTCTTGCAGTGGGAAATGATCAAATGGGCTGTTGAAAGGGGCTGCGATATATATGACTTCAGGGGTGTATCAGGAAACGTCGACAAAAACCACCCTTTGTACGGCCTTTATCGATTTAAAAAAGGATTTGGTGGCAAATTTACCGAGTTCATAGGTGAATTGGATTACGTATTCAACCCGCTTGTGTATTTTGCCGTGGAAGCAGTCCAAAGGATATATCGCAAAACGAGAAGGAGATTCTTTATCATTAAAAACCTGAGAACGGCCGGAGGTAAAACATTAGATGAATAAACTGATCATTGAAAAGGATAAACTCATCCAAAATATTGAAATCATAAAAGGTTTATCGAGATCAAAGATAATCGCTATTTTAAAGGCTAACGGTTACGGCCTTGGACTGCTGGAATTTGCGGGCATATTACAGGAAAACGGGATAGATTTTTTTGGCGTATCCAATATTCAGGATGCGGTCCGTTTAGCCAAAAATGGGTTCAAAAGGGTTCTTCTTCTCACCCCCACCAATCAGGAAGACAAAGCCTTATTAATTGTCAAAAATAAAGTAACGGCTACTGTGGGTTCCCTGACATCAGCTATAATATTAAACGATGCGGCTTTAAAGCTCAACACAACAGCAGACTTTCATCTAAAAATAGATACAGGGTTTGGACGATTCGGCTTTTTGCCTAGCGAAATTCCCCAAGCTTGTACACTCCTTAAAGGTTTAGAAAACATCAGAATTACAGGCACATACTCGCACTTCTCTTTTGCGTTCTCCAAAAAAACAAAGGCTGTGTACTCCCAGTATAATGCCTTTATAGACGCGGTCAACCTGATGCGCCAAAGCGGGTTGCAACCCGGCATGCTCCATATATGCAACTCGTCAGCCTTTTTGATGTATCCGCAAATGCATCTGGACGCCTCACGCATAGGCTCAGCCTTCCTGGGCAGAACCATTGTGAAAAATACCTGTGGGCTTCAAAAGATAGGCTATTTAAAATCAACCATTATAGAATGTAAAGAAATACCCAAAAATCACAACATAGGCTACGCCAATACTTATAAGACCCGCAGGAATACAAAAATAGGAATCGTACCGGTGGGATACCTGGACGGCTTTGGACTTGAAAAAGCAAGGGATGCCTTTAGAATCCGCGATATATCGAGCTATATATATAGGGATATAATGATGCTCAACAAGAAGATGTATGTCACCATCAGTGGAAAGCAAGTCCGCATACTGGGGAAGATCAACACCCACAATATTATAGTAGACATAACCGACATTGATGCAAAAGTGGGAGACGAGGTCTTGCTCAATATAAACCCCATGCTTGTCGGTCCCCACATAGAGAGAGAATATGTCTGACATACAATCATTCTATGATCTGGCTCAAAGCCTCGGCCAGATATTTGGTGGTCCGCTTGGCCTCCTCCAGCGTGGTCAAATTGCTGCCCACCTCAATGAGTATTGCCTTTGTGGATACATGCTGGTTGTATCTTGAAGGCTTGACATAGACGGGCTTTGCTATGCCGGGATACAGTTCATTCAATTTGTTTGTAAGCCGCAGGGCAAACTTATAATTTTCCTTCCAGTTGGGCTTCTCAGAAAAGCCGCCAATATACCCTTCGCCAGTGCCGATGACCACAAAAAGCTTGGCAACCCTTTGGCCGTCTATGACCACCACCTCATCGTCGGGGCTTTTTGCACCCGGCTGATATGCATTCCTGTGCAAGTCTATAAATATTTGTAACGACTTGTATTCCGCCATTCGCTTCTTTATGGTCTCCAGCGACCTTTGATAGGCGGTGGAATGGTCACCCTGTTCGTGTTCGGTACGGTCATGAAGCACTGGAATCCCTTTAGCCTGTAGATGCTTTGCCAGCTCTTCCCCTACCCGTACCACAGTATAGTTCAGGTCATTGCTACGGAAAGCCTCCACCTCTCCATAAGGATTTTGGGGATCCGGCCTGTACGCTTCCCGAGAATGGGTATGGTATATGAGTATCTGGGGCCCTTCCCCGGTCAGGGTAATGGTCCCCAGATCATCCTTTATCTTGGATATCTCTATCTTTATCTCCTCGGACATATCCGGATCATGCTTTAAAAAGACCTCTGGCGCATCGATATTTTGTTCAGTTTGGCGCTGTGTGGGCTCTCCACGGGACACGCTGGCTTCAACAGCAGTTTCTTTAGCAGCTTCCTTTTCGGCCGAGATGCCGCTCAAAAACGGCATCTGATACGCCAGGATGTTTCGTGGGTCATTCAATTTATTGAGCACCTTCAGATACAGCTGACGCCCCTCTCCCGCAGGGCTTCCATCGCTTAACAGAGCAAAGAAGCTGCCCTTGCATACCCTGGCTATTAGCTGATAGGCGAAAAAGGCTATTAACCCTATGATCACTGCCACCAAGACATAATACGCAATAGTTCTCGCTCTAATAACCCGGATATGTACCATCCCCCATATCCCTCTTTCACCTTTTTATACTTTATATAAATATTCGCCGTCAAAAACATATATGCCACATTTCATCAATCTTAATTTATAAAATGCTTTATATCTTCTATGGTCATATTTTCGTGCAGGGCCAGGTTGAGCCCATCGGCCAGCACATCGGCCACATAGCCTATCAGCAGGTCTATCTCCTTGGGAGTCACCACCAAATCCCCCAGCTCCTGCGTTACCACCTGATGCACCAAAGCATCCAGCTGGGCTTCGTCCATTTGCTTGAGCATCTGATAAAACTGACTGCCCGGACTGGTCTGATCGGCAAACTGGTCTATCAGCATCTGCAGGGAATCGCGCCCTATGGTATATGCATAAACGACGGTGGGTACGCCAATTGCGATGGTGGGAACGCCCAGCGTCTCCTTGTTAAGCCCCATCCGCTTGTTGCCTATACCCGAGCCAGGGCTTATACCGGTGTCGGCGATCTGTATTGTCACTCCAATCCTGTCGGTCCTGCGCGAAGCCAGAGCATCTATGGCGATTACCAGGTCGGGCCTTATCTTCTCCACAATGCCCTTTATTATTTCCCCAGTTTCAATGCCGGTTATACCCAGTACGCCGGGAGCTACAGCGCACACCGGCCGCAGCCTGTCATCCACCTGGTCAGGCATATACTCAAGAATGTGCCGGGTAACCAGCAACCTGTCGACCACCTTGGGTCCCAGCGAATCGGGAGTTATGTTCCAGTTTCCAAGGCCCACTACCAAAGTCACACTTTTCTTATTAAGGCTTACCAGTTTGCCTATCTCCTGTGCCAGGAGTTTACTGAGCGTTTCCTGAAACTCGGGGTCCCTGTTCTTTATATCGGGGGCTTCTAAAGTTATATAGTTTCCTTGGGGTTTGCCCAGGCTTTCCTCGCCCAAAGGAGATATGATGTGCACCCGTGAAATCTTTACCCCTTCCACCTCTTCCTCATCAACCTTGACCCCCGGTATATGGCCTCTGTTCTGTTGCTGATAAAGCTCCCGTGCTTCCAGCGCCAAATCGGTACGTATGTTTCCCATTTGTCCACCATCCTTTCAAAATTATAAACTCTCAAGCAAAGAGCTGTCTTGAAAAGTTTCAAGCAAGCCGTCACCTAAAAAGAACAAGCACTTCTCTTTCACTTCTTATAATTTATCATCAGGATTGGATTTTATACCTGAACCCCTAAAATCAAAACATACCCTGCTACACACAGCTTACGCTAACAGAGAATTAGTGCCAACTTAATTCTTGCATTGGCGCTTTACTCATGGTAGAATAATTACCGTTGAACTGGTAAAGGAGGTGAAATAGGTGGCAAATACCAAGTCGGCCCTTAAAAGGATAAGGATCATAAAAAAGCGTACCCTAAGAAACAAGATGATACGCTCCAACGTCAAAACCATGATCAAGAAATTTGAAAAGGCTCTGGAAGCCGGCGATATCGACGGTGCAAAAGCACTGTTCCCGCAAGTGGTCAAAAGGATCGATATGGCCGTTTCAAAGGGCGTTATTCACAGAAATACCGCCAACCGTAAAAAGTCCAGACTGGCTATCCGTCTAAATCGTGCATTGGCACAGCAGCAAGCAGCACAGTAATATCCTCTACTTCCGTACACCCTTGAAGGCATGAACTCACCCTTTAAATTTGTGGGGGATATATAGTATCCCTTCCATAAACGACGCAACCACTCGATCTTTAACCGAATTGTATAATGCCAAAAACACAAAAACCGCCATTTATCCCCGGCCAAAAAGAGGGATACTGTGGCGGCAATTTTGTAATATGACGATTGAGCCATCGCCTCAGCAAGCAGGGTTGGCTCATTTTTTGCACATGTTTATGATGAGCATTTCAATCCCCAGACGCTGCTGTATTCTTCCGCTCTTTATGCCGTAATCAACCTTCAAGCACTCCCTGAGCCCCCTCTTTAGCTGTTCCATGCTGAAATAACGGCTCTGCTCCAGCCCCTTTTTGACGGCATAAGGGTGAAGCCCCAGTTTCTGCGCTATCTCTCCTGCCGAAAGCCCTTTTTCAGCAAGGCCCTTGCATTGAAATATTATGCGCACCTGCCTGGCAATCAGCGCCAGCAATGCGAATATGTTTTGGCCCTCGGCCAACAGCTGATGAAGCAGAACGAGGGCCTGGTCGGTTTTTTTCATGCCTATGGCCTCTACCAGCTGGAATACGGTGTATTCCACAGCAGGCGTCACCACTTTATCGATGTCAGCGCGGGTTATCACATCCCTATCGCCTATATACACCATCAGCTTTTGAAGGTCGTTGTATATATCCTCCAGGCTGTTACCGGCAATACTCACGTAATACTTCAGGGCAGACGGCTCCATCTGCTTCCCGTGGCGCTTAAGCGTGCTTCTTATCCATGTCGCTATCTCCGCGGGCTTCAGCAGCTCAAACTCGATTACCTTACCCGCCTTATCTATGGCGGTGAATAGGCCCTTTCGCTTGTTGACCTCCTCGGTGCAATAAAAAACCAGGCAGGTGGAGGAGGGTATCCTGGGCAAATAGCTCTTGAGCCTGTCCTCGTCAATATTGCTGCGCCCTCCCTGCAGCAGGGCAGGCAGATCCTTTACCACTACCAGCCTTCTATCCGACATAAACGGCAGGGTCTCACAGGCATTGATGATATCGTCGGTGCTGGCAGCCTCGCCATCCAGCACCTGATAATTCAAGTCCTTAAGCCCCGGAGCTACCAGCGCCTGTGAAAGCTGTGAAAGCGCCTGTTCCTTCACATACCCTTCCTGGCCGTAAAACAAATACAGCCTGTCGATCTTTCCTTTTTTTATGTCCTCAAATATCTCCATGTAACCAGCCTTCAACTGATTCCACCCCTCATTATTTGGTCCTTTTATTGGTTCCACTACCCTTTATCCGCTTTAAAATAATTATAATTTATTTCCATCATACACACAAGCACGTTGACAAACCGTCGAATCTTTTGCTATAGTGTTATCATTAAAAATGCAAATCGACTTTTTCCAACTTGCATATGGAGGGAAAAACATGGAGAGCTATTACACTGAAAACACCCGTTTTTATGGAAACACCAATCCCAAGCGGCTTCTTGAAAAATACGGAAGCCCGCTTTACGTATACAACGAAAACATACTGAGAGAACGCTGCAGGGAAATGGTAAAGTTGGTCTCTTATCCCAAGTTCCGGGTATGCTATTCGACAAAGGCCAATTCCAACATACACCTGCTTAAGATAATCCATGAGGAAGGGCTGCATGCTGATGCCATATCCCCCGGTGAGATATTCTTCCTCCAGAAAGCGGGGTTCAAGCCACAAGAGATCTTCTATATCAGCAACAACGTATCCCCCCAGGAGATGGAGTTTGCCATAGAAAGGGGGGTCACCATAAGCGTTGATTCGATATCGCAGCTCAAGCAGTACGGGGCCCTCAACCCAGGCGGCAAGGTGGCCATTCGCATAAACCCCGGAATAGGCGCCGGCCACAGTGAAAAGGTGGTGACAGCCGGCAACAACACAAAATTCGGGATATATCCTGATCTCATCCCCCAGGTAAAGCGCATATTGAAGGAGCATAACCTGAAGCTGGTGGGCATAAATCAGCATATAGGCTCATTGTTTATGGAGCCAACGCCGTACGTTGAGGCCGCAAAAACCCTCCTCTCCATCGCCGAAAACTTTGACGAGCTGGAGTTTATAGACTTTGGAGGCGGCTTTGGCATCCCCTATCGCAAGCAGGAAGGAGAAAAGCGCCTTGACCTTAAGGCCCTGGGAGAGCAGCTTGACGAAATAATAGGCAGCTGGACAGCAAAGCGCGGCATTTACCCCACCTTCCAGATAGAGCCGGGCAGGTACATCGTCGCCGAATGCGGCGTGCTGCTTGGCACAGTATACGCTGTAAAGCAGGGTTACAATACCACCTACGTTGGGACCGACCTGGGATTTAACGTACTCATCCGTCCCGCCATGTACAACTCCCACCATGATGTGGAGGTGTATGATGAAAACGGCCAGCCCGTTAAATTGAATGAACGCCAGAACACCACGGTTGTAGGCAACATCTGCGAGAGCGGCGATATAATTGCCAAGAGTAGGCTCCTTCCCAAAATCAAGGAAGGCAACATATTGGGCATTATGGATGCCGGGGCATATGGCTACTCCATGGCGTCCAACTACAACAACCGCTTAAGGCCGGCCGAAGTTTTGATAGACAAAAACGGCAACGACGTGCTGATAAGGAGAAGAGACACCTTTGATGACCTTTTAAGTACCTTCAATTTCTAATGCCATTTGCGGAGGCTTAAGCCTCCGCATCGGTGTTTTATCATAAAAAACATTTGATGAAATATGAAACACAAAGCGCAAAGACCTGATTTAAAAATAAAAACGGCCGTACCACTGTACAAAGAAAGCATTGTATGGTATAGTAAAATAGCAGGCAAAATCTGTAATAAAAGCATGCTACGTTAGCCTCGTTGTTAATACCATCTAATAATAAAATATAAGGACAGGGGGTAAGAGGCTCATGCAAACCGTTATCATTGCCGATACGTGCAGCGACCTCCCCTTTGAATACGTTAAGCAGCACAACATTCCTCTCATACATTTTACATACAACTTCAAAGGCGCTGAATACGCCGATGACCTGGGTCAAACGGTGTCGTACAGATATTTCTACAACGCCATGAGGGATGGAGAGGCTCCCACCACTTCCCAGGTAAACGCTCAAACCTACGCGGACATGTTCAAAAAATACGTCTCTGAAGGGAAGTCGGTAATATACCTCTGCTTTTCCTCCGCTTTGAGCGGCAGCTACAATAATGCCCTCATAGCCCGCGACATGATACTGGAAGAATACCCCCGGGCCGACATAACTGTCATCGACACCAAGTGCGCATCACTAGGCGAAGGGCTTTTGGTATACTACGCCATAGACATGCTTGAACGGGGCGCTTCCAAGGAAGAAATTATAAACTGGGTTGAACAAAACAAGTTGAAAATGCATCACTGGTTTACAGTGGAAGATCTGGTATATCTCAAGAGAGGCGGAAGGCTTTCGGGGACGGCCGCATTTATAGGCAACATACTGGATATTAAACCCGTGCTCAATGTAGACAGAGAGGGACGTCTTGTCCCCAGGCTTAAAGTAAAGGGGCGCAAGAAATCCCTCCGTACGCTGGTGGAAAAGATGGAAGAGCACATCGTCAATCCAGAACAGCAGGTGGTGGCCATAAGCCACGGCGACTCATCTGAAGATGCCGAATACGTGGCGGGGCTGATACGTTCCAAATTCTCGGTTAAGGACATAATCATAAATCAAATAGGCCCTGTGATAGGGTCACATTCAGGCCCTGGCACATTAGCGATATTCTTCCTGGGAGGAGAACGGTAAATTTTTTGATGGGGGAATCGCAAGCGCGATTCCCTTTTTAATGCATCTTTTGGGCGTATATTCATCTAATAAAAAATCAATTAATTCAGTGCGATCCCTTTTTAATGTATTTTTTGGCCGCAATAGGGGCAATATGCAAAAGAACGATGGAGTACCGCACCACAGTTTGAACACTGATTGCCAAAATAGGTCTGCACCTCTTCAAGTCTGTTTACATCCACATCAGTGCTGTCCTTCAACTCGTTTACGTAGTCGGGCGGCACCCTAAAAATCCTGTTGCAGCACCTGAACCTCATGTAGTACCTTTTGTTCCACTTAAATATCGGGATAAAGAAAAAGTGAAAATAGGTGTACTCCTCAATCAGTTCGCCCCTCGAGAGGCTACCACACTTGCATATGACATTGGGGTATTCCCTTATAACCCTTTGTTTGTCCTGTATACCGAATATTCCGATGAAGATCATACTGCTCCCTCCTGAAAAAGCCCCGGGTATCTACTACTCTTATTATACCATTCAAACGGCTATCGTGTGAATCATGCCAGTACCACTTTATCCACCTTTCGAGTGGCAACTAAATTGGCACCTGTACCTGCTATATTCTCAACAAGCACATCGCCTATGTTTACGGGAGCCTTGACCTTCAACCCTTTTGTCTGCTTTAAAGCCTCCATTATCTTATCCCTTGGAATACTCCTGTCGGTCTTTGCCGATACCAGCCTGTGGGTTCCTCCTTCCACCCACACCGAGGTGGTAAGGGTGCGCAAGGGACACGTCATCTCCTGAACGGCGTAGCCTTTGCCGCGGCTGCATCCGTTGCCCTTGACCTCCCACTGGCCGTCTCCGCCGGGTTCAACATTCATTCTGCAGCCCCGGGGACACAGTATGCATATCAGCTCCATGCGCGCTTTACCCCCTTCACGCGAGGTTTCTCCATCTGATCAGCAGCCTGCCACCAGGCTTTATGCCAGATAAGGCCTGTTTTTTTATTTTAAACCGCTCCATCTGCCCCGGAACGATGCGCAAAAACTTTTTAGAAGCCAACAGCCTCTGCCCGTCGGTCAATTCTACCACGCCGTCATTGTATATATTATCGGACCTGAAAAACAGCTCTACGTCCTCCTCTCCCAAAATCCTCTGGGGAACAACGTAGCGTATGCCGTATCCTGTCTCTATTTTAACCCGCCTATCCACATGCTGGCCGTATTGAGAGGCCAGGCCGTTCAAATACCGCCACACGCCATATCCAGCAATCTCAGCCTCTTCGCTTACATAATCCACCAGGTCGTGAACGTGAAGCACGTTGCCACAGGCAAAGATCCCCGGCACGCTGGTCTGCCTGTACTCATCCACAACAGGTCCTCCCGTTACAGGGTCAAGCTGTACGTTGGCTTTCTGGCTGAGCTCGTTCTCGGGTATCAGGCCCACCGATAAGAGAAGGGTATCGCAGGGTACGTATTCCTCGGTGCCTGGAATGGGCCGCCGCGCATCGTCCACCTGGGCGACGGTCACCCCCTCAAGCCTTTCCCTGCCATGAATTTTGATGACGGTGTGCTTGAATCTTATGGGAATACCGTAATCCTCCAGGCACTGCCTTATGTTCCTGATAAGCCCGGTGGAATAGGGCATGATCTCGCATACCATCTTGACGTTGGCGCCTTCCCAAGTAAGTCTCCTGGCCATTATGAGGCCTATATCCCCCGACCCGAGTATGACAACCTCTCGGCCTGGCATATATCCCTCTATGTTGATGAGCCTTTGGGCCATGCCTGCCGTATACACCCCTGCCGGTCGCCCTCCCGGAATCATGAGAGCCCCCCTGGTCCTTTCCCTGCATCCCATCGCCAGTATAACCGCTCTGGCCTGTATCTCTATCGGCCCATGCTTGGGGTTTACGGCATAGACCCTCTTGTCCTCATCAATGTCCACCACCATGGTGTCCAGGAGATAAGGGATTTGCGCCTTTTCAACCTGGTCGATAAACCTCTGGGCGTATTCAGGGCCGGTAAGCTCCTCGCCAAACCAGTGGAGCCCGAACCCATTATGGATACACTGCTGGAGTATCCCTCCCAGGTGTGAATCCCTCTCGAGTATGATGATGTCCCGTATGCCGTATCTGTGACAGGACAAAGCCGCTGCCAGTCCGGCCGGTCCCCCTCCTATGACCACCACATCGGCTTTCATGCTCAACATCCTGCATCCTCCCCCCAAAAGTCTTTGATCTTCCCCAGCACAATCCTGGAGCCATCCCCTTTTTTGGTTATCTGCTCCATGGGGATGCCCAGCTCCCTCTCCATTATCTCCATAATGCGCGGCGTACAAAATCCTCCCTGACAGCGCCCCATACCTGCTCTGGTCCTCCGCTTTACCGCGTCTAGCGTAAGCGCCGGCGGATTCCTGTGAAGAGCCTGCACTATCTCTCCCTCGGTCACCATCTCACACCTGCATATTATGCGGCCAAACCTTTGGTCCTTCTTTATGAGCTCCTCCCGGGTATGCCAGTCGGCATCGCTAAAACGGCTTATACCCTTGCGATAGGGGTTGAAATCCCTCTTAGGCTCCAGCCTATGGCCGTTTCTTTGCATAACGCCGTTTAAAATGCTTGCCACATACCTGCCTATTGCCGGAGCAGCCGAAAGCCCTGGTGAACAAATCCCCGCTACCTGAATGAACTCCTCCGCCCTGCGGGAAGGACGGATTATAAAGTCCTCCCCATCGGCTATGGCCCTCAATCCCGCAAACTCGGTTATAACGTCGTTTCTTGGCAGGAAAGGCACCGACTCCAGCGCTTTTTGATACACAAAGTTCAACCCATCGGAAGTGGTGTATACGTCATCCCTCTGGTGTATATCTACGGCGTTTGGCCCTATGAGCAGGTTGCCGTCCACGGTAGGGGTAACCAGTACGCCTTTGCCAAGCCCCGACGGCGGCTGGAATATGGTGCTGGTGACCAAGCTCCCCCACTTTTTGTCATACAGGCAGTATTCTCCCTTGCGCGGGTGTATGCGGAATGAATCATCGCCTACCATCTGGCTTATCAAGTCGCTGTTTATGCCGGCTGCGTTTATCACATACCGAGCGATAAAGGTTCCGCCTGAGGTTTCAATGTGGAATTTGCCGTCGCTGTGCCTTTGAATGGATAAAACAGCATGGTTGAGATAAAACTGCACGCCATTGTCGGCGGCATTCTCTGCCATGGCGATGGTGACTTCAAAGGGGGATGTAATGCCTCCCGTGGGAGCCCACAGCGCCGCTTTGATGGAGGGATTTAAGTTGGGCTCCATCTTTAGCACTTCTTCAGCAGGTAGAATCTTGAGTCCGTTTACGCCGTTCTTTATGCCCTGCTCCATCAAGCGCTTAAGAGTTGACATGTCGTCATCGGTAAATGCCAAAACCAGCGAACCGTTTCGCTTGAAAGGGACGTCCAATTCCCGGGCTATGTCCTCATACAGGAAATTGCCCGCGACGTTGAGACGCGCCATCAACGTCCCCGGCTTGCAGTCATAGCCCGCATGCACGATGCCGCTGTTGGCACCCGAGCTCCCCATGGCCACATCAGACTTTGCTTCCAAAACGCATACATCCAGCTTGTACCTGGCAAGCTCCCTGGCTATGCTGCAGCCTACAACCCCCGCACCGATAATGGCTACATCAAACATTTGGTTTCTTCCCCTCCCCTCAAACGAAAAAAGCCATATTAATCAAGCTGCATGCAGCCTGACTAATATGGCTCTCACACATCTCCAGCCACTATTTATTACAATGACCCTCCCCACACTTGGAGGAGGTGGGTTTATCTATGAGACCCTGACAATAATATACCAACCTCTCGGCAAGCTGTCAATCACGATTCAAACCAATCATTCAACATTAGAAGCATAATTATCGAAGTATCCCTGAATAAGCACCACAGGCGTGCCCTTATCGCCGCTTCCGCTCACCAGATCACAAAGGCTTCCTAAAAGGTCGGTCAAACGGCGAGGAGTGGTACCCTGGGATATCATGCGCCCCACAAGGTTTTTATCCTTGGACCTTATAATTTCTCTTATCTTTTCCTCGATGTTTTCCTTAGTATCCATATTATCGGCCAGATATTTCAGCTTAACCTCGTTAGGTGTACCCTCCAGCCCTTTTGTGTATGCGGGTGACACCACGGGATCTGCCAGCTCCCATATGCCGCTCACTGGGTCCTTAAAGGCTCCATCGCCATATATCATTACTTCCATGTGCTTGCCAGTCAGCTCTTTAAGCCGCGCCTGCAGTCGATTCACAAACTCTTCGCCATCCCTGGGGAAAAGCTTGACGGTGGTTTCTGAAGCCTTGTTCGAGCCCAGCAAGCCGTACTGCGGATGGTAACCGCTGCCGTTAACCGGCCGGGTCAAAATATCGTCCAACCCATAGACCGTGCTGGCTCCCGCCTGTTTCAGCAGGCGCTTGGTTCTAAAACGGGTGTGAATATCGGCGGCCAGCACTTGCGGCGTGTACCTCAATATCGCCCTCGGGTCATTTGAAAATATTATGGTAATCCCTTCCACCAGCTCCTTGTAGTATTTTATATAGTCTATGCCGGTGAACGGATGAATTGCCCCGTGCCCAAAATATTTATAGAACTCCTCTTCAGTTAACGTATCGGTGTATGGGTTAATCCCTTTCTCGTCCAGTTCATCCCATGTGAGGATGGGGTTGCCCACCTCGTCGGAAGGATAGCTCAGCTGAAGGTAAACCTTCTTAACCCCTCTGGCGATGCCCAGGAGCAGCATCGAAAACCTGTTACGGCTCAATATCGGAAACACCACTCCCACTTCACCATCAGGATATTTTGCTGCCACGTCTTCTGCGATCTGATCAATGGTGGCATAATTCCCCTGAGCCCTAGCCACTACCGACTCTGTAACTCCCACTATATCCCTATCGTTCAATTGGTATCCTTCAGCCCGGCTGGACTCCACAACCGCTTTGGCGACGATTTCCACCAGGTCATCGCCTTTGTTTATTATGGGCAAGCGTATGCCCCTTGCCTGTGTGCCTACCGTCCTCATCTGCATACCTCCACTTCACCGATTTTTATGCTAAACCAATGTACCGTCAGTTCTCTAATAAGCAAAATATTACATTTCATAACCAACAACAGCATTCAAGTTTGATTATATATCATTGGTAGCCATAAATCCAATTATTAAAAATTATTACAAGTATAAGCTATTTTTATCACGCCAAAAGGCCCCTTTCGCATGAAAGGGGCCTTAAAGTTCCACTGGCTGCTTTTCAACATATGTTCGGTAATTCTGTAACGACCTGCTCTAGGCCAGTATCTGGCCTCCTAAGTTGGTAAACTGCTTTTTTACCTGACTTTGTTTAGCTACAAAGTTACCATAAAAAGCATATGAGTGAGGTTGACCTCAAAAGACGGTAAAGCGGCTTTCCCAGCGCAGTTCACCAGTCACTTTCTACAAAGAAGGTTTATCAGTAAATTCAACAACCGGTTCTTGCATCCCTTCAAGTTCGAATACTATTAACTCATTTTTTCCTTTCTTGAGCAAAGGTCCTGGAACATACAACGTTTGTTGAGGCCCTATTTTCCAATACCTACCGAGGTTAAATCCGTTTATATAGCATACGCATTTCGTCCAACCAGAAAGCTTTAAAAAAGTATCGCAGGGCTCATTCACCTCAAATTCTCCTTTGAAAAAGCAGGGGCATTCACATGATGTCCCCTTCACAAATTTCAAGCCCTCGAGATTATCCATTTCCAAAGTATATATAGTCCAGTTATATATGTACTGTTGCCCTATCCTCACTCCTTTGGTGATTCCTTTTTTGTCAGCTAAATACGGCCCGTAATTAACACGCCCCATATTTTCAACCAGTATATCCAGAGAAATGCCTTCCCTGGGCACCTTTATATTTATGGTCGGCTGCTTATCGTTTCTATACATAACTCCTGTGAATTCACCATTTATAAATACGAGTGCCCTGTCGTGCAGATCTTCAATTATAAGAGGCGCCTCATCCCTCGGCCCGGCTATAAACGTACGATACAATATAAAGCCGTAACTTTGATCCAACGCTTCCATCGGAAGGGGAACCGGGCTTTCAAACCTCCTCCCTATATCATCCAGCGAATCGAAGAGCTTTACGTGTTCATCCAGCTTTACACTACCATAAGCCTTTTTAGGCATAACTTCAATTGGAATGTCCGGGACATCCACATATTTTTTTATCACGTCTCGTATTGCATAATATTTTGGAGTTGGATCACCCCACTCAGTAAGAGGCGCATCGTAATCATAGCTGGTCACAGTCGGCTGATATTCTTCCATACAGTTAGCGCCATTCATAAAGCCGAAGTTAGTGCCCCCATGGAACATATAAAAGTTGACTGACGCTCCCATAGCCAGCATCTCGTCCAGCACCCTTGCCACATCCTCGCTATCCCTGGTATGGTGCTGCTCTCCCCAGTGATCAAACCATCCGTTCCAATATTCGGTACACATCAGAGGCCCATCAGGCTGAAATTCCCTGAGCTTATTGAACTGCTCCCTAGGCCTTGACCCGAAATTCACCGTCTTAAATACATGAGGAAGAGTGCCGCCCTGCAACATGCTGTCACAGGCCCCATCGGAAGTAAACAACAGGACATCCACTCCCCTGCTTCTTAGTCCCCTTTCCAAATGCTTCAAATACTCACGGTCATTCCCATAGCTGCCATACTCATTTTCTATCTGCATGGCAATGATGGGGCCACCTTTTGTAGATTGTAAGGGCACCAGCTTTTCCATAAGCTTATCAAAATATCTATCCACCGCATCCAAATACGGCTTATAGCTACACCTCAGCTGCATTGAAGGGTCCTTTAAAAGCCAAGCCGGCAGACCACCGAACTCCCACTCAGCGCAAATGTATGGCCCTGGCCGAACTATCACAAACAAGCCCAAGTCCTGAGCCGTCTTAATAAACCTTGTTATATCCAAACCGCCCTCAAAACAGAATTTTCCAGGTTTTGGCTCATGCAGATTCCATGGTATGTAAGTCTCCACGGTATTAAACCCGCAAGCTTTAAGCTTTCTAAGCCTATCTTCCCAGTATTGCGGGACCACTCTAAAGTAATGAATAGCCCCCGATAGTATACGTATGGGTTTACCGTCATATAAGAATTGATCATTTCCAACGGTTAATTTTCCCATAGTTCATTCCCCTCAAATAAAAAGATTATTTGCAATAAACAAAATTTTTAGTTTATTTAACGCAATATATGGAGAACTCCCTTATAATCGGGTGGGCAGCGGCCTCCAATACGGTCAATTTTACATGGTCAGTACATACATCAGCAAACCTGTCTATTTTTTTGTGTCCAATAGCGCTGCCTTCTACAATAGTTACCCAACCATTCCCTTGCTTTGCCTCCAACCTGTACTTCAATACTCTCTCCCCATGGGCTATATCCTCCATTATTATGGCGTGATTTATGCAAGTTGGGTGTCCGATATTGATGTGTATTTCATAGCCTTCACCGGCTGTTTTGGCTATTGGATTTTGAAAGCGCCGTCGTATCTCATTTCCAAACTCCAGTACTCTTTTAGCATCGGCCTCAGGTATAAGACCCCTGTTATCGGGAGCCACATTGAGCAACAGTGTAGCGCCATGGCCAACAGAACGGTAATATATATCCATAAGCTCATCCAGTGAACGAAGATTGTGCTCGCTGTTTGGATGCCAAAACCACTGACCCTTACGGATTGGCACATCACACTCTGCCGGAAGCCACTCCGGAGTACCGGGCAACCATTTGACGCTGTCGTTGGTAAACATGCTGTATCTAGCCGACCGTACGGTATTCCAGCATGGATAAGGAGCAACCCCATCCTCATTCCCTACCCATCTTATGGTAGGCCTCCCCATGTTGAATACCATGGCGTCAGGTTGGTATTTATCTACCAAAGCCATAATCCTTTCCCAATCATATTCCCTGCCCTCTGAACCTGCGCCATCAAACCATATCTCGACCAATGGTCCATACCATGTCAAAAGCTCTGTCAGCTGCCTACAGTAAAAATCGTCGTATAATTCCTTATTATTGTAAGTGGGTTCATGCCTATCCCAGGGCGACAGATACACGCCAAACCCAATACCCTCTTCTCGGCAGGCTTGGGCACACTCTCCTACCACATCTCCCTTGCCGTTCTTCCACGGACTGGATTTTACCGAATAATCGGTAGTCTCTGTAGGCCATAAACAAAAACCATCGTGATGCTTGGCAGTGAGCACAACATATTTAAAACCCGCTTGTTTGGCTATACATATCCACTGTCTGGCATCCAACTCAGTGGGGTTAAATGTACTTGGACTATCGGTACCATCACCCCATTCCCGGTCATTAAAAGTATTCAAGCCAAAGTGAATAAACATCCCCATCTCCATGTCTTGCCATGCCAATTGATTTTTTGTTGGCTTAGGCAAATTATCTTTTGGCATGCGTTTCATCAGCTCCTCCCTCAATATTCAATTATCCTAGCACAAATCATTATAAATTGTCGTACAATTACATAAGTTACAGTTAAAAAACACAGTTATAAGGTTGATGCATAATTACAATTTCATTTTAAACACATGAGCTATAGGTGTTTTACCTTTTTTTGCCCACTCTGGTAGTTTTATATACACTCCATTTTCTGTTTGCTTAAAATCAACCCTGCTACCTTGTGTACCCATTAATTCTACATAAGTTATCTTTTTATCCGTATAAGGAATTACCAGCTCATCCTTTATGATTTCATCTTCATCATAAAGATAAAAGCTATATACGGTATCATTTTTCTTTGTAAATGCAAACTTTCCCTGGATGTATGGCGGGCACATCCTAGTTCCATATACTGCTTCACCATAGATTTTAAGCCATTCTCCCATCTCTTTCATTCTAGAAATAGCGCCTCGCGGCAATCGTCCATCAGGCTGCGGCCCAACATTTAAAGCTAAATTGCCTCCCTTTGATATTATTTCAATAAGAATATGTATAATTTGCCGAGTAGATTTGTAATCATCCTCATAACTAAAGGAAAAGGATGTTCCCATTGTAATACAGCTTTCCCATGGAACATTCATGGGCTTAGGAGGAATCGTTTGTTCAGGCGTAAGATAGTTTTCGTACGGGCCACCTACAGTACGATCAACCACAATAAGCCATGGCTGTAATCTACGAGCCTTCTCAACTATCTCTCCTAAACGTATATCTTGCCCATTTCTAGCGCACACCCATCCAGCATCCAGCCAAAGTATATCAATTTGTCCATAGCGAGATATGAGTTCCATGATTTGAGCATGAGTAAACTTAATAAATTGTTCCCACAACCAAGGATATTCTTTAGGGTCATAAGAAGGACCTCGCCACATATGACGACCTCGTGCCATTCCAGGGGCCCAATAATAGGGAGTGTGCCAATCAGCTTTCGAAAAATAGGCAGCAATAGCTAATCCCCTGCTACGAAAAGCATTGAAAAGGTTTTTACATACATCGGCATATTTATGAGTATGAAATGGACACTCAGGACTGGTAATTTTATAATCCGTAACATGAGTATCCCACATGCAAAACCCATCATGATGTTTAGTAGTGAAAATAAGGTATTTAAATCCAGCCTCTGCGGCTAAATCTGCCCAAACTTCAGGTTGAAATCGAATAGGATTAAACGTTTTGTATAAGTTAAAATATTGCCGTTTAAACTCTTCGCCATCCTTTTCCCAATCAATACCTCTGCGAGACCAATGAGCATCTGCATCGCTGAGTGCCCAAGATTCTACTATTCCTAGTTGTGAATAAGGCCCCCAGTGTATCATAAGCCCTAATTTTTGATCCTGAAACCACTCAAGCCGTTCAAGCAATAATGGATCCTCTGGCTTTACCCATTCTTGTTCACGGCTGTAATTATGTACTCCAGATTCAACTTCCTCGGAATGCTTTTGCTCTTCAAACTTTGGGTTCACTTAAATTACCCCCTTGACATATTATAGGCATATTATTTTAGTAATTTATTGCAATTCTTTATAAAGAGTATCTACAAGGGTATGAGTTTTATCAAGCGAGTATTCCCAAAACATTATACCAGCTAACCCTTTTTCCTTTACATAATGGGCTTTATGTCTTAGTGATTCCTCGTCATCATAGCTTATAAAAACATCTCCATTGAAAAGATAGGGTGCCTTCGCACTATCATCCCAATACCTTATAAATCCATTTTTATTAACATAATTTTGCACTAAATCAGTATACGACAACGTATATCTGCCTGTAGTTTCAGCTTTTTGATTTAAACCGCAATTTGCATTCTTAACACCTTTCCACATTCTTCCGTAAAAAGCCGCACCAAGTACAATTTTTTCTACAGGTACACCAGCTTTTTCAAACATACCAACAGCTTTATCACAGCTTATCCCATCAGGATTATCTGCTGAAGCAAACAAATTAGTATGATGTCCTGTTATATCCTGAAAGCTACCTCGCATATCATAAGTCATTAAATTAACGTAATCAAGATATTGCTGAACTATATGCATTTCAGTACCGTCTATAAAATATTGTCCCGCCCCAGCTGCAATAGTCAAAAGATAGTGCTTATTATCTATTTGCCCCAATTTATCCAGCTTCTCTCTCAGTTCCCTCAGCATAAGCGTAAAATTATACTTATCATTCGGACTCGATGCAATACCTGCCACTGAAGAACAAGGATATTCCCAATCTATATCTATTCCATCAAAATTGTGAGCTTTCATAAACTCTATAGCAGTATCAACAAAAATTGAACGGGTTTCAGGTGTAGAAGCTGCCTCTGAAAAACCACCAGCTCCCCACCCACCAATAGAAATCACTGTATTCAATTTAGGATTAATCTTTTTAAATTGATTCAATTTATCAATATTTTTTAAATGGTCCCCTACAACTTTACCATCCCTAATTACAGCAAAAGCATAGTTAATATGCGTCAATTTAAAGATATCCTCCTGCATAATAGCATCTACTTCTTTATCCACAAGATAGGCCGCTAAAACATATTTTCTTTCCTTCTGTAAAACTGCTTTTTCCATAAATCTTCCCTCTCCTCATTACTTTTTATTATAATTCGCAACAATTTCTGAAATTTCTTTTCTAGGAGCAGTAGTATCCCTTTTTATTAATTTAACTGGTACAACAACTTCTTTAGGTTTATAAGCACCATTTTCTATAGCTTCTAAAACTATTTGAGCCGCTATCTTACCTATTTGATAAAAATCTTGATCAATAGTAGTCAATTGAAATTCCAAGTGTTCCAGCATTTCAATATTATCAAATCCCACCAATGAAACATCTTCTGGAATACGAACCCCCATATTACTGAGCTCTTTTGCAATTAATATTGCAAGATAATCATGCTCAGCAAAAATAGCTGTAATACCTTTTTTAAGCAAATCATAAAGTACATTCTTCAATCTGTTCTTTGTCTCCCCTTGAGTATACTTTGACAAAGGAACACGAATAATATCGTGATCAATAGGTATTCCGTGATCTTTTAAAGCTTTACAGTAACCTAAGAATCTCTCTCTCACACTGCTTACATCTTCAAGCTGGACAAGCGCTATATACGCTATACGTCTATGCCCCAGTTCAATCAAATGAGATACCGCTTGATAAGCTCCATCACAATTATCCGAAACTACCGAACTTAATGGTAATGATTGAAATCTCTGATCAATAAGCACAATCGGATATTGCTTTATACACAAAGTACTTAAAACATCAAAATTCGCTCTCATAGAAGGATATAAAATTATACCTTTTATACCATTTAGTGGCAATTGGATTAAGTATTCTCTTTCTTTAGCCGGATCATCATGCGTAGTATGAACACTCAAATAATACCCTTTACCATCCAGATAATCCATGGCACCTCTGATATATTTCTATCCTTCGACCAGCTGTACCATCTGTTGGAAGAACTATTGCTATAATTTTAGGTACATTCTCTTCAACTTTTCTCTCTCGGAGAGGCAAGACAAAACTGCCTTGCCCTTTCTTACGATATATCAAATTTTCTTTTGCCAGTTCATCCAATGCTCTTTTCGATGTAATTCTACTTACTCCAAACATTTTTGAGAGCTCTAATTCAGTAGGAAGCTTATCCCCTGGTTGTAATTTATTCTGCAAAATCTCATTTCTAAGATATTCTGCAACTTGGGAATACAGCGTTTTTTTATTGCTTTTTTTAGACATAATCTTTGCTTCACCTACTTTAAAACTAAGATTTGTTCTCTATATTTATGTATTAATATGTTATTTACATATCTTTTTATCGTAATTAAATATATCAATTTCAACCCACTTGTCAAGAAAATAAGAAAAGTATACAAATCACGCATTTTTTAACATCAAACTGACAGACCCCACATGATAACCGCTAAAATAACACAATGCATTCAATATACCCTCACTCGTCTTTTGAACAAGTGCTTGTACAGGATAATTCCCTTTTTTATGGCCCAATTGAACAAGAAGCATTTCTGCAAAATCCTTATCATTTGTTTTAATTAGTATAAGTTCTGGAAATAGGGATATAAGTTTTTCCACACTCTCGTTTGTATTAGCACTAATTAAAACTATTCCTATATCCTTATTCTTAATAATGTCTGCTTCTTCCATTAATTCCCTAAATAAATGCTCTGTCGGTTCTTTAGAAGGCTCTACATACGCTACAATATTGTAATCTTTTGGCAAAACATCTGACAAAGTAATATTACCCTCATCGGTCACAAAAGTATAATCTGAAATAACCACAGGTTCCATAATTTTCTCTTCTTTAGGAATAGAGACATCAAGCGTTAAATCATTACCTTTTACCAACTCTACAAAATAAGCATTAAATAGCATAGTGCCATCATCGAGCCTTTGACCGGTTAAAATGCGGTAGCAACCCTCTTCAAGCTCAAATGTAGTGCTATCATGCCCTCGGAAGTTCAAGGTTTGGTACCATCCATTGACTAAGCGAGCAATTGTAAAGTTCCTGAAATACTGTAATTTTTCTTCACAGTTCAGCGTTAATTTCACCATTTCTTTGGGTTCATAAGGAACAACACGAATAAATTTACCATCTTGATAATACTCAAGTTCTTGATCGTTGGGATTGAAACGAGCAGGTATACCTAAACTACGGCAAATAGCCACAAACAGTACCTTTTTCGAAATTTTTGAAGCTCGTTTTAACTGAAGAGTCCCCTGCGGCGAAGCGATTAATGTTCTGTAATCCATCTCAGTTGCATCTTCAATTATTTCGTTGATATAATCATATATTTTCCTAGGGTTCTCTACAAATTCTTTCTTGGTATTATCATCAAAGAAGTTATTAATAAATCCTCTATAAGGTGAAAGCATTTCTAGATAAATCCTTGGATTTAAAACATATTTTACAAAAATATCTTCATAAAAACAATCTCTAAACGGATACGCATATAATAAATGATCGTTAAGCATCTCACAAGTACTGTCAGTTAAGTCCTTTGAAGCTATAGATTTCAACAGCAATACCTTATACTTAAAGGGTATTCCATTATCGCTATCTAAAAAAGCCTTAATTTCTTCATGGTTACCCTTGGATTCCACAAGAATGCGAGCAACATCATCATGAAAGCCAGGATATTTTTTAGCCAGTTCCCTCCCTTTTTCCTCAGTAATAAACGTATTTTCAAAAGCTGCGCGCACTTTATTACAATGCTGAATCCTGGCTTCATGAACAGGATCCTGAATTGTATCCTCGTCCTCAACGGTAGCAACTGGCGGTACAAGCTTTATCGTAGTGTTGCTGGTTTCTTTTAGTACAGCATTTGCAAAATCTAAAATTACAACTTCCTGCTTACGTACATCCACCTTACACGTCATAAATTTCTCTCCATCGGTAACATGAACGTGTAAGTCACCAAGACCAGTTGTAATAGAAACTATTCCATTTTCATCTGTTTCCAGTACGGCAATAGGGCTGAGTTCGCAATAATTGGGAACCTCAAATCGCACCTTTACCTTTCTGCCACCGGTATTTAAAACCTTAATAGTCAATTTTTTGGTCTTAGCGTAATTGCTAGTCAAATTTAACTCGGTAAAAATCCCATTCCTATGTATAATTTCCTCATCTTCATAAACTATATCAGAAAACACGCGAGTATCTATAAGCATAGCCCTGGTTGCTGGAACTTTAAACCAACCTCGATCCAGCGCAGGTTCTGGTTCACAAGCTCCAAGAAACCTCCATCTTCCATCGATATACACTTCTACCCATGCATGATTACTATCACAATGTGCCCATCTAGGAGTATAAATCTGACGCGCCGGTATACCCACACTCCTTAGTGCGGTTACAGTAAACGTAGATTCTTCACCACACCGTCCCTTTGCATTCTTGATAAGCGTTAAGGGCGAAACGGTACGAGGATTCGTAGGAGTATATGTAGCTTTTTCCAAACACCAGTAATTTACCTCTAGAGCAGCTTGATACATGCTTTTACCTTTTATACGCTCATAAAGTTCGTTGAAAAATATCTCTCTATTGTATTCAATATTTTCATTATTAACACGGTAGTGCAAAACATAATTAAGAAAAATATCTTCTGGTATATCCACTCCAAATATGTTCATATCATATACTTTTAGGGTATGTCTAATTATTTTTAAAAAAAGCGAAGCATCATACGTTGCCAAATCGCTCACTGGCATATATGCATAATAATACTTCAAACATATCCGTTCTCGCTCGTCGGCGCTATCAAAAATATTCTTAAATTTCTCAACATAAGGCTCCACACGTTTAAAATCTTTTTCTATCTTTTCAATTGTTTTTTGCGTAAACATATTTATTCCCCACCCCTTCAGTTTACTTTAATTTTTTTTGTTGGAAACGGCCATCAGAAAACAATATAATCTCTTTCGTTTGATCATGATTTAAACAAGAAATTTCAAAACTATTAGAAGTAACTTCAACTTTAGGCATTATAGTATTACCTGTACCTTCGGACAACAAGACCACATCATCGGTAAATTTACCATGAATATCATAATATTCGTAAAGATTGTAATAGATCTTACGCATTTGCCATTTAATTTTTTCATCTTCAGGAATAGTATAACGTTTGTTCGAATAAGTAAAGAACACAAAACCCCATAGTTCTGGGTAATGAATGTTAACAATTCCCGTAGGTGCCCACACCCAATTGTCTTCCGGAAATGGTTTACCCGTTTGTGGATTTATGCGTTTTACATACTGATTGTCAACAATGTCTACTAACCACTGTACTCGTGAAAAATTCATTCTCCAATAAACCCCTTCATCTGGAATATTTCCCTTTGCGCATTGATTAAGTACCGAAAAAGGCATTACAATTTCCACCGACCACATCTTATTATCAGCAGAAGGATTATTTAGTTCCCCATCAATATAAACGGCAGTTCTTAAGCCTTGAATATCAAAGGCATTTACGGGCGTCCCATGATTTAAATATGGTTTTGTGAGAAGCAAATCCCATACGGTATTCAAGGCATTTATCTCCAATTCGTAGTATTCGTGAGTATCCCCATCCGGATCGATAAAAACTTCAAAATCATTATCCATAAAAATGACACTATCCCGCTCTGTTAAAGTGGCCCAGATTTCCGGTCCATACAATTCTGCGCCGATATACAGATTATCATCATCCCACAACATTTTAACTCTTGTTTGAAAGCGCGGTTTAGGGCGAATATCGCCTTCTATATCCACAAACCAATCAGTATATTCCGCATTTTCCCAAAAAGGCTTATCCAGTCTCCCATCCAGTTCGAACGGCTTATCGGCGCGCTTGCAAATGTATACTGGTGGATTAAATTCTATTTTAGGTTTTGGAATTGTGGCCATTTTCATCCCTCCATTTATTCTTTAGTATGCTTTATCCAACAATACCGGATCTTTCAATGCCTTCAATGAAATGCTTTTGGATGATTATAAAGAATACAATTAATGGTAAAATAACCAATAGTGAGCATACGGTCAAAATCAGTGAATCATAGGAAGCCGAAGAAAGCCTAACTACATCGGATGGTATTTTAGAAATAGCATTACCGATAGCAAGCTGTACATTACTTGTACCACCGCTAGGCGCACTCAGCATCCCTAACCTGACTCTTAGGTAGTTACTTGATGGATTAAATAATTGTGGGAAATAGGTATCATTCCAGTTCCATACAAAACTCAATACACCTACAGTCAATATACTGGGTTTAGATAAAGGCATAACTATTCCAAAGAATATACGTAAGAAACCGGCACCATCTACATATGCTGCTTCCTCCAATTCTTTTGGCAAACCCTTAAAAAATTGACGGAAAATATATATAAACAACCCTCCATTTAAACCCTGCCCCATTGCCGCTAGTATCAACATAGATGTAGGTTTACCCAATAAATTCAATTTCTCACCAGTCATTCGCTCAAATATTCCCAAAATATCAAAATTTCTGAAAAACACATATTGTGGCAACATAACTGAAGCTGGAGGTACAATAATTGTAAAAATGGCTAAAGCAAATAGCAACCCACTTCCTTTAAATTTTAACCTTGCAAATGAGTATCCTGCCAGAGCGGCGCTCAAAACCTGTAACAGCATTATACTCAACGTTGAACCAGCAGTATATAAAACCGACTTAGGATAATCCATTATAATGGCCGCTATTTTTATATTATCAAAAGTTGGCGACGCTGGAATCCATATAGACCCCAAAGAACCATAATCATATGGATGGGTGAATGTAGTTGAAATCATACGTAAAAGAGGATACAAAATCATATACGATAAACATATAATAAGCGCATATTTAAAAGTCATTACCAAAACGCTATTTGTTTTTTTCTTTAGATAAGAATACGTTATTTTTCTTCTTGTCTTAAACTTTTGTATAACTATAACATTACGTTTTGATGTGTTGGTTATATTATTGATTATACTAGCTAGACTATTAATCATAGTAAAACACCACCTTTGAAATTAATAATGAAACTATTAATACAATAAACACTGTTACCAACATATACACGGTAGCCATAGCAGCACCAAGACCATAATTAGCTTGTCTAAAAGCTATATCGTATATCCTGTCAATCATTCCATATCTTATTCCATCTATCATAGTAGCATGTTTAAAAAACCTATCTATAATGCTATAAACAGTGCTCACCAATATCATAGGCGATAACATCGGCAAAGTAACTTTCCAAAAAGTCTCATGAGCTGATGCCCCTTCAATTTTTGCTACCTCATATAATGAAGGTGAAATAGTCTGCAATCCCGCAAGAAAAATAAGCGTAGGCACACCTGAATTGGCTAGCACAAAAAATATATTGTTTAAAGCACCAGAAACAAATCCAACAATTTCAGTAGGGAGCCCTGTATGAATCAAAACATCCAGAATAATTCTAGAACTGAAAGCTTCTATACCCCTACCCCCTACAAGTTCTTGACTTACAAGATCAGTACCTACCAAAGTCGTACTGGCAATTTCCGTACCCATTATTATAGGTATGAAAAATATAGTGCGAGCCAAGCTCCGTCCTGGATACTTTCCATTTATCAAAATAGCTGCTATTATTGAGAAAATGATAATTACCAATACTTGTGGTAATGCTGAAATCACCATAGTTATAACTAACCTGTTAAAAATGGGATCAATTTTAAAGGCTCTAATGTAATTCTCCCATCCAATAAACTCTGTTTGTACTCCCCCCTCTATAACTTTAACTTTATTAAAACTATAATAAATAGATTCTATTAGTGGCTTAAGAAAAAACAACAGAAATCCCAATAACCAAGGTAACAGAAAAACTATACCCCATACAGCCTTTTTTTGAGATAGGCTTAGCCTATAATACCACCTATTAATGCTAAATATATTTAATGTCTTCTTCACCACAACCTCACCCCACTCCAATTATTCTACAACAACATAAGATAGAGGCTTGAGTAAAAGCCTATCTATTATTTTTTCTTCAGTTGAATAATTTAGATACACAACAACACCATTTGTATACACTACCTTTACCAAATCTTTATCAATAATCTCATGACTGTCAATCTCTGCACTTTTTACTTTTTGATAAAATTCATTGTATAAATTGTAAAGTTCAGCAATCTTTTCTTCCCAATGCTTAAATTGTGTCTTATAGTAGTATTTCATTCTGAAATCATCCGACAAATATGCTGGTATAAATTCCCTTTCATCTGCAGCAGTTATTATCCACTTTAAACTACTTTTCGTTTCAATAGCTTTCAACAAATATTTTTCAAAACCCTCTAAACTGTATTTGTTAAATGCCGGCATAGAATATATTATATTATTTTCCAGTACCATCTGCACAAAAGGTACATTGTAATCTATTATCCGTCTACTACTTCCATATACTGGCAAATCAGTTATATACTCAGCATATTTATATACATAACTATTAGCGTTGGAAAACAATAAACTATTATAGTCATCCATTATTTGGAACGCATTTTGGAACATCGGCAAAGCATCCCATCTCATTATCTGGTTTTTTTCATTATAATCTCCATACAACAAAACTCCTGCTTCTCCAAGTCCCAATCCTTTTATTCCCAAATTATTAGACCACTTTATTATTTCTGAAGCGTATTTAGAGAAAAAGGATGGAGATATTAGCCATTCCATTACCCTATCTGTAACTTTAGTCACCATATTAAAGCCCGGCTTAACTGCCAAAGTATTGTTAATAAGTTTAGCTATATCCTTGCTTCTACTAATACCTTTAGTAGAATAAGTAGTTAACATATTTATTGTAAAAAACAGGGGAATATCATTTTGTTGTGAGTATGAAATAAACTTCTTTAATCCTTTTTTACCACCAATACTTCTTATAACTTTAATATCGTTAAAAGGTGAATTTTTTGCACCCCCATTTGCCCAATCAGTATACTGTACAACAATATCAGTAATACCTTTTTGCTTTAACGTTTCAGTAATGTGCTGCGCTTGATCAAAAGAAGTCATGCTTATATAGGAAGTATAAGGAATTCCCAAAAACATCTTTTTCCTTGGAACGGTAGCAATCATCTCTAAAAACAACGGAGCCTGCTGTGGAACGTTGTTCTTTTTTATAGCCTTTCTTTCTTCCAAATATTTCCTATATTCTTTAGCCATGCCTACATAGTTTGCATTTTCCCCTTCTAAAAACCTATATCTTACCACAATGTCTTTATCATAACCTCGTTCCGCATGTTTTAATATGTAATTATCAAAACCTACAGTAAGTGGTATTCTCTCAGAATAAAACAAATTAAACTTTACACTAATCTTATTAAACTCATCTACTCTACCCGCCACATTTGCTGTAACAGTTGCTATCTCTGCCCCTTCTTCAATTATACCCATTACAGCAATGTCATTTTTCTTTATACCAAAAACCGGAAAAGTAGATGGCGTAAACTGCTCAGAATAAAGCTTATTCTCATATAATGGATCCGGCCCAAAAATGGGCGCAGAAAACTCTGTTAAATATTTACCGTTATTAAAGTTAATAATTCCACCGCATCCATCGGGCACAAACAAATATCCTTTGTCGCGTACACTTCCACAAAGCAAATATGGCGTCAGTATCAACTCTGAAATCGGATGCTTGGGATCCGTTTCGATATCTTTTACAGGTACGCGAACAACCAAATCTTTCCCATCAAGTACATATTCTACAACAATCTTAAAAGTGATATTTAAATTCTCAGCTTCCACACCCCACATCTCATTGTCGATAGCCAGCTCTTCTTCGGAGTAAGCACCTATTTCGTAAAATAAATTATACATTCTTTTAAGAACGGGAATAGGTACCGCTGTAGGAGAACCATCTTTAGTCTTAGACTCCCAATTACGTATATATTTATCTTTAGTTTCAGTATAATACCCATGTTTACCTAAAAGCTCTTGACGTTGCTTATCATCAAGATATTTTAGAACCAAGTTTTCCATTCGTTCTTTGCTTATATACATAGGAAACATATCAAGATGTATTCTCGAAGCATCCCCTACAGTAAAGATGCATCTAATGCCATTATCCAACAAGGCATATTCTACCTGGTCTAATTTAATGCTCATTGTATAATTATCCCACGTCTCTGTTGTACCTCTTATTAAATCTCTATAATAAGTCACGACAAAATCTGACTTTTGAATATTTTTTACATGTTCGCTGCCCACTTGACCGTTCATAACCTTGGTATCAAAATAATTACCAGTTTTTAATGAAACTACTCTTAAAAGGTTAGAGGATTTATCAATAAACAATTTCGCTTCATCGTTTTGAGCAACCACTTCAAAATTAAATTTATATTGTTCTTCCTCAGCAACATCCTCTAGTGAAATTTCCCCCACCACATCACCCTTAACATCACCTTCGTCATTTAAATTTTCTTGCTCACCAAAAACAGGTGTCTGAAGTAAAAGCATAAATACGATAATCAATGCTAAAATTCTTTTCATGGTAGATCACCTTTCCTGTCATAGTCTCATAGTTAATTCTTCTACTACTGTTCTAATGAATACAATTACCTCATTAGAAAGAGCTAAAAGTAAAGCCACTATGAAAACAATTATGCACATTACAATAACAGTCATCACAATCATTAAAACTGACTGGGTAAATGAATATTCATGAATGACAACTAAGCCCACAAACAAATAAAATAGAAACGATACCATTCCCAGAGAGTAAAAAAACATAGCAAAAGCCGCTTCTTCTACAGTAACAAAATTAGAAAGTATCAACCCAATAAAACTAAAGATGATCTTCGGATAAGATGCGTAAGCATAGACCATAAATATTTCTTTCATCTTTCCGCTACCATTTGCAATAGCAGTAACGCTCCAGTTTGCCACTACAAATAGTATAATTGGTATAATAGTCATAAAAATAACGTATACCGTATTAACGGTCTTATTTTCGGTATAGTATCCGGCCAGCACAAATCCTTTATACATCTCGTTATATATATTAAAAAAACACATCAAAATAACTACCATAAGAGCAAAATACATTTTTCCTCTATTCTCATATTTCAAATCGCTAAATCCTTTAAATGGACGAGAAATTATATAAAAAGGATATTTTATAAAATCCTCCTTTAAGTCTATACGATTTTTAAAAACTTCAAGGACGCTAATGAATTTATCTTGTATAAATGCAATCATTTTTATGCCTCCATCCGAACCTGAAATTTAAACTTTTTAATAATTTTATAAACACTAACACACATAACCAAAAGAACTAGTATCCCCACAAAGAGGTCAAAATATTGTTCAGCCCATTCCTGTCTTATCTTTTTGTATGCCATAGAATAGTAATAAACATCTTGACCAAGTAAGAAATAATCCCTGGCTGTTTTATAATCGCCTCTACGATACAAAGCTTTACCAACACCTACATATGCATATTGAAAAGCCGGATTATGATCTATTACTTTTTTCCATTCCTCCATGGCCAAATCATAATTAAATTGTGACTGATACTTAACAGCATTATGAATACTTCTACCATAATCATTTAATTCAAAAACTTTAATAGACTCACTTCCTCGATCAGCAACCAATAACCTATCTTCCCCCATAAATTTAACATCCACGGGCAGTTGAAATCTCCATTCGGCAGTGCCTGACTCCCCAAATGCGTATAACATATAACCATCTTCATCATACGCAAAAATCCTTGAACGCTTAGTGTCAAGTACTACGTACAGACCATAATCATTGACATCAATAGCACTAAGCGTAGATTTACCTGCTGGTACTCTCAACCCATAGTGATTGTATTCTAAATCTCCCTGGGGCTTCACACCCGTCCCAACGGGATATCTCAAAATATTCCTACCTTTTGCATTCAACTTTCTAATGGGCTCTTCATCTCCGGAACCCGCCACCGTAGCGTATACAAAATCGTCCCCATCTATTGTTAAGTTACTAAAATTAACAGGAAGCCACAGCCGCGATCGGGCGCGTTGTTCCGCGGTTTGAAGCCTCCTCCAGAAAAGTTGTATAGGAGTATACCTGACTTCTACCACTCCAAAATATCTCAAAAACGTACCATCAGGATTTATTTCTACCAATCCTTCATAAATGTTATTAGCAACTACATAAATACGCCCTACACTATCCACCGCTACCTTCAATGGTTGATATGCAACATTTTCGGGGATAATAATCCCTTCCGGCTTACCCAAAATTCTTTTTATAGACCAATCCGATCCAAAATGAAGTATACGACCTTTCGAAGGTTCGCACGCATACAACTCTTCGTTGTCTGTTACCCACATACCTGTAATATCACTCATCTCCTGCTCTTTACCATTGTAAATAAAACTGGTTAATTCTCTTATTAAGTTAAAATTATGATCAGTAATTACAATTTTGCCGTTACATCCAATATAAACATGCTTATCGGAAACAAATATACTATTAATTCCATTTAAATCCTCTATCCTCAAATCTTCAGCATTAACGCTTTTTATATAATTATAGGGCGAAGGGGCTGGAACAGGATGATATCCCGTGTCAGTATAATAGTATATATAGCTCAATATATCGCCAGCAAACACATCATACTTTGCTAAAAAAAAGCTAAGCATTAACACAACCGCACTCACTATAGCTCTTAATCGTATTCTTTTTTTGTTCATTTTTTCACCCACCTACTCTTTTAAGCCTGAAGTCGTCATAGTCTCTATAACGTTACTTTGAGCTATAATAAATGTAATTGTAGGAATTAAAAACATAATAAGAGAGACGGCTGCCATAACACCCTGTCTTGCAATTCCTACCCTTGCAATCTGTCCTAAAGCATAACTAAATGTTTTCAAATTTTCTTTATAGATATACATGTCTCCCGTGACTCCCCACATAGTTTGAAAAGAAACTATAAACAATGTTATCCATGCAGGTTTTACAGAAGGCATTATCACGCGCCAGAAAATCACAAATTCGCTTGCCCCATCAATACTAGCGGCTTCAATTAACGATGATGGTATTTGTTCCATAAAATTTTTCATTAAATATAGTCCTAAAGTTGCAGCAAAAGCAGGTAAAATAATCGCCCAATATGTATCAATTAATCCCAGCTTTGAAATAATAACATAATTGGGTACGGCTGTTACTACAGGAGAAAACATCAGTGAAAGAACAATAATCCTTGAGATAACTTCACTCCCAAAAAACTTGTATTTGGCTAATGGATAAGCTGCCATCGAAGCAAATATAATCTGCCCTGCGGTACCTATAACAAGTATAAAAACCGTATTAAAAATATATCTAGAAAGCGGTATAACGGAATCCTGAAATATTACTCTTAATTCTAGAAAATTATTAAGAGTAGGGGTTCTAACAATTATATCCGGTGGAAATTTTAAAAGTTCGTGTAGTGGCTTAAAAGCATTATTAACCATAAAAATAACTGGGAAAAGGAACAAAAAAGCTAGAAAGGTAAGAAAAGCAACAAGCAAGATATTGCCCCACACCGAACGATTGCTTCTGGTATTGGTAAAAAATTTAATGAAGGCATTGGGTGCTCTCTTATATTTTATTCTTAAATTTTGCTTTTTCTCCAACGAAACTGTTGATACTTTAAATGGTGCCATATTTAAGTCCCCACCCTCTTTATGAACTTCTGTATAAGTAAATTAGTAAATACCATCATCCCAAATAGCACTACTGCAATCGCTGAAGCATATCCCATCTCCATTCTTACACTACCATAATCCAGAAGATGATTGGCTATAGTATGTGCTCCATAATTGGGACTCGGGAAACCCGTTAAAGCAACAGTTATATCCCCCACTCCCAAAGCACTAGTAATAGACATAATTGCACCAAACATTAATTGGGGTCTCATATTTGGCAAAGTTATATACCAAAGTTCTTGCCATCTGTTTCTGATACCATCTATCTCTCCCGCTTCATACTGAGTTTTATCAACCGTCTGTAATCCCGCAACAAAGGCCAAAAACCCAAATCCCAAGCTCATCCAAAGAGAAACCAGTATAACAACAGGCAACATATACTGCGTATCCTGCAACCATAGTATCGGTGAATCAATTATTCCCCACTCCAATAATTTAGCATTTAAGTAGCCATAAGGATCTCCTGAAAATATAATAGTGAATATCAAATATACATTTCCTGAAATACTTGGAGCGTAAAAAATGATTGTCAAAATAGCTCTAATCTTAGCAGGAAGCTCATTTATAAGCCACGCCATTAAAAAAGCCAGTAAATAACCTATAGGGCCAGTTATAACAGCAATTACAAAAGTATTTTTAACAGCGGTAATAAAAATATCATCATTTAAAAATAATCTTCTATAATTACTAAGCCCTACAAATTTAGGGAATTGGAGCAAATTAAAATCAGTAAAACTAATTATTATAGAAACAGATACAGGTAAAACAACAAATATGAAAAACAAAACTAAAAACGGAAGCATCATAAGATATAAATCTTTATTTCTCTTAAAACCATATACCCGGATTTTATCTTCCATCTAAAACATCACTTCCTTCTTTTATTCAATGCCAAATTCTCTTCGTTTTATAACCAGTTCATTATTAATTGCATCAGCAGCTTCATAAATAGCATCTACAGGATTTTTGCTTTCTGATTCGGTCACTACGGATAAAAACGCATTTTCAATTAACCGACCCGTAATATAACCACCCGGTACTTGTGGAACAGTTCTTAACCATTGCAAACTATCTTCCAAAACCTGTAGATTATCTTTTCCCCAACCTAGTTTCTTAAAAGCTTCGATATTAGCAGTGGTATAACGTCCAGCCAATCCAAGAACCGATTCCATGGCAGTGGCAAAATCATACTGTGCTTCTTCAGAAGTCCACCACTTCAGAAATTCCCATGCCAAATCAGTCGTTCCTTTTCGTTCAACTATATTTTTTACTATAAAAGCTCCGCTTACCGTTACTGGATTATCGTGTCTTATAACCCCCTCAGAAGAAATAGTTCCAGGTATTACAGCCATAGCCCATTGTCCTTTTATTTCGGGGGCGGCTACGGACAAGGAATTAAAAGTTGTAAGGTCAACGACACCAATGGGAATTTCCCCTAGCCTAAATCTAGTAACAAAATCAGTGGATACAATAAAGTTATGCTTTGTATACAATTCAGTCCAGTATTTAAATGCATTAATACCCTCTTCACTAGTAATAGCAGTTGACTCTCCTTCATTATGATAAAGAGCTCCGTCCATCTGATACAATAATGATACATATACAGGATTTATATTTTTGGTCATACCGGTTCTCGCAACTGCACCTAATTGAGGTTGTTCAGTCGTAATAAAATAAACGTCCATATTATTTTTCTGCAAAATCGGAACGATAGCCAACAATTCTTCCATAGTTTTTGGTACAGGAATATTCAGTTCATCAAAAATATCTGTTCGGTAAAACATCACGTTGAAACTCATCTGATCAGGTAAAGCATAACATGCATTTTCATACATAAAAGTACCTAATGCCGCTGGAGAAAACCTCCCTTTTAGCTGAGAAAAATCTGGAAATTGTGCTAAATTATATGCGCCACCGCGATAACCTAAATTCATGGGTATACTTGCTGCTGCCTGTATAATAACATCCGGACCAGCGCCAGTCAAAGTGGCTGGAATTATAGCTTCAGGGGTTACCAATCTTAAATTTACATCTATATTATGTTCCTTAGAAAAAGACTCATTAATTAAACGGCGCAAAACATTATATTGGTCCCTACCAGTAGATACCCAAACCTCAATAATACCCCTCCTTTGTCCAGTCCCACTAGCTAAAACTTCATCAAAATTTACTTTAAACGAACCAATAAAAGCTCGTACCTTATGTATAAAATTTTCAACTAAATTAGTTTCTCCTTTGGGTAATTTATAATCTGCTGGTGCAATAATAATATAATCTAAAAGTAAAGGTTGCTTTATCATAGAATCTATCCAGTATCCCAAAGCGGATATATTATTTTTAAAGTCTGCTAAATATCTTCCAATTTCGTTTGGCCTTTGTATTATTTTTTCTAAAGTTATAACCAACATTTCAATGACAGTATTAGCCTCTGTAAAATCTCCCGTGATGCTGTTTATTTCTTGTATAATATCCTTTAAATCATTGCGCTGTAAAATTAAACGTTCTCTTAAATCGGGGATTAATAAAGTTAAGTTATAATCTCTATACCTATCAGGTGAGGTCCCCGTAACAACTACTATATCTTGATAAATTTTATTAAGTTCTCTCAAAGAATTCTCTACTCTTTCAATGAGTTCACCAAATACTCCAAGGCACACCTCTAAAGAAATTGTATTTTTTCCCTCTTTAAAGTAAAAGTAAAATTCCTCACCGGAGTCTTCATCAGCCAAATAATTAAGATTAAATTTAGTATCATAAGGAAACTTTATTTCACTTGCTTCAGCAAAAGGTATTTCTCCATTTATAGCCAACTTTCGCACAGAAAATCTGCCACGATTATAGGACTGCTTATACCTAAATGCTATCTTATATAAGCCCTCTTTAGGAATGTCTACCTCCCAAACTATCATCTGCCCAGGGAATCTCCACGCATAACCACCAATAGAATTTAAGACCACATAATATGGATGGTAGGGTTCAGTTAACGACGACGTACGATCATTAATAGGGTAAAGGCTTGGACTGGTTTTTAACACAGCATCTTCAGCTTGTATTTTAATAGGTTCTCCATCATAAAATTCATAACCACTTTTTGAAAGCTTGGATATGTAGCTTTTATAATCAGGAAGCGGTATTGCCGGAATAAGTTTAATTTTATCCAACCAAATTTCTCCATCTACAGCCTCTATAGTCAATATGTTTTCCCCGGCTTCAAAAAAGAACTCAAAAGGCTCTCCTTTTGAATTAGATAAAATAAATTCATGCCAAACTTCTGCTTCAATTTGCGGAGGAAATGTTTGGTTACCCTCTTCTTTTTTATATTCCTGATGTTGATCTTTATAAAAACGTCTAAATGTTATATGCCTTGCTTCTTCAAAAGGATACTCTGAATTGATACGAATTCCCCTTGCAATTTCACCTCCACCTGCAACGGCTTTATAATTAATCATGATATAATAAAGACCGGGTTTGGACAAATTAAAAGAATAAGATACAGTTGAATTTTCTCCTGAAAGTAAAATTCCATCAAAAATCTTTGCACCAATAGCATCTTTATAGTGAATTGCAGATAAAATTACTTCCTCATTATTTTCATTTAAAAATTGAGCATACTCATTTATGTATTCTGAATATGCCTTTTTTACTTGTTCTACCGCAAAAGCTTGTATGCTGAACTCAAAACCTAACAAAAATACTAACATTGTAATCATAATTTTAATCACTGCTTTTTTCTGTAAATTAATGCCACCACTTCTATCTGCCATAAATTTTAGCATAATCACACCTTCTTTAAGCATTCAATAATCAATAATAAAAATATAAAAAGAAATATAAGCGGAAACCATGCTATGTCAAAAGTTACCCTTTCGACATAACATGGTTTTTAAAATATTCAATTAAACAAAACTTTACTGTTCTTTGTCAAGCGTCTCTCTAAACTCTGCAACTTTTTGCTTTAAATCATCAGGAAGTTGAGCTTCATTAATGAGCCCAGCTTCTATCATAGCATGCAAATCTTCGCCTACAACAGCTTCAAATTCGGCTCGCGGACTACCTCCCACGGCACAAACTTTGTATAATGCTCTAAAGAATACAGGTGATTGTGCAGTAGTATCAGTTGGATCAAATTTATATCGACCAATGTACCAATCCCACAATTCGGCATCTAAATCCGTAGAAAACCACCTGTAAGCACCTTTCCCTTCCCAAGTGATAGGTTCTCCTTTTGCTTCCCTTTCACGATTCTCTAACATCAATTCGGCTTTTTCAGGCCAATAAGAGAATAGGAGATTCATATATTGTTCAGGTGTGGCTTTCTTTTCTCCGCCTTTTACAACCACAAATACACCACAATCTTTATAGTAATTAGTATAATTATCAGAAAGAGTCCTATAATCATTGGGATCTTTAAGAGTTACATTAGAGCCCCACGGGAAGGGCACCACACCAAAATCAAATTTAGCTGCCCATTCATCAAAATTCCAATTGTCTCCGTGAGTTATCACGATCTTCCCCTCATCAAAGCCCTGTTGTGCTGGATTCCAATCGTAACCCTTTGTCCCATCATCCCGTACCACTTCTGTTGCATTAACAGCTATACCTTCTTCTACTAATTTCTGGAAGAATTCTACTATTTCGATAAAACCGTCAGATAAATAGCCAGGATGATAGGTTTTAGAATCCATCATATATGCGCCATTTGCAAAAGCTGCACCTCGAGCCCAGTTAAGCGCATGAATACCTAACACATATGTTCCTTCCGGCAATTTAGATTGTAATTCTTTACAATACTTATAAAAATCATCTAAACTCCATTTTCCTTCAACAAACATCTCTCCAGGAGTCTTCTCCATACCAACTTCTTTAATAATATCTCTTCTGTAAACTAGAGCACTCCATGGAAGCATAGGATCTTTAGAAAATCCTACTATTTTGTCTCCCCACTGGCAACCGCCTTCCCAATATGCTTTTGGTAAATTGTAATTTTTTACAACCTCTGTCATATCAATAATAGCATCATTGGTAACCAAATCACTTATGTAATATCTGGACATCTCACCGAAATCAATAACCGGATCACCTGCTGCAACAGAGGTTATAATTTTCTGCGGAACATCGTTCCAGCCTACGCCTTCCAAACCGCTAAAATCAAGCTTACAGTTAAATTTTTCTTCTACTGTTTTTAACCGCTCAGCCCACATCTCTTTCTGTGCCTCGTCAACCGTTTCAGGGTTTGGCAAGCCCCATACTTTTAGAGTTACTCCTCCAAGATCTGCACCAGGAAATGGATCTTTATTTGTTTCATCCTCTTCTTTGGATTCTTCAGGCTGTTCTGAAGATTCATCAGAGGGGGTCTCTACAGGTGTCGTAGTTTGCTCCGGAGTCTCCTTTTTACTGCAGGCAGCTACCATGCTAATAATGAAACACAACGCTAGCAACAAAACAATAGACTTTTTCCCCTTCATTCATACTCCTCCCTTTTTGAAATTTACATTTAATATATCAAGCGGTATTTCCTTTTTAATTTTAAAGAAAATACCACCTGACAGCACAATGAAACTCCTCCACCACAAAATTTTTGTATATAATTTGTATATAATAAATAAAGAAAAGATATAACTTTCTACGCTATTTCTTATTTGTTTTTAGAAATTTAGACATTTCTGAATTGAAGAACTATTTAAGTTTTTGAAACAATTTTACCTTTAATTAATAACTTCTCATAATGCTTTTTTAATTTAAGTTTACAACAACATATGTACTCTCCTGTCTCCCATCTATAACTTACATGGCCCCTTACTATACTGAATGTATCTTATGAATATGTCCCAAACAAAAAGAACAGCTTTATTTAGACATACCCGATTTCGTTTACTTGCTACATCGAGATGCTATAAACATCTGCAATTTTATCTACTACAATTCTTTTAAATCCCCAAGTACAAGGGCATTACTTACGTTATATCTTTTATCCTCATTTTCTCTACTTCAAAGTATATCATACTATCTTAAAAATTGCAACATTATTTTTATTTGGTCTGTATCAAATAGATATTTGTAATCTTTTATTGCAGTTTAGTAGCTTTGATCAACTCAGCCTTTATAAAACATGAATGTAATATTTTAATTTTTCCTATAATATAAATATTACATTATAATGTTACTCATGCACAAAAAATCAGCTCACAACTTATGAAAAATAAAACCATTTAATGTACACAAAAATTATGTTTTCCCATACAAGCCTCTTAAAAAATGAGCATCTTAATACAATAAGCTATACTCTAATTAATCTCTTACGCAAATTACTCCCCCAAAATAAAAAGCTTTCCTGCCGAATCACAGCAGGAAAGCCTGTACAATCGCGTTTATCTATTCTGCAGCGCTTAGCTATTCTGCAGCTTATACAGTATCCTAAAGCCGTTTTCCTCCAGCGTTTTCTCTATATCTTCAGTATTGAAAGAGTTTATACCCACCACAACGCTGCTGGTACCATCTGCTCCACGGTAAACCGCCACGCGAGTGATGTTTGCGCCGTACTGCGCAAAAATGCCGGTCAGCCTGGCCAAAATGCCGGGTTCATCCGACGCTTCGACAGTAAGCCGGGTACCCCGCTCACGGAAGCCCAGCAGTTCAATAAAAGCGTCGAAGATATCGCTCTCGGTTATGATCCCCACCAGCTTATCCCCATCCACCACCGGCAAAAAGCCCACCTTTTGATCCCGCATGAGCGTGGCTGCCTCTTCTAAAAGAGCGTTGGGCGATATGGTAACCAGATCCTTGGTCATGATCTGCTTTATCTTGGTCTTGGATAGCAAATAGGTGATCTCTCCCATGCTGAGGCTGGTTGCCTTGGAAGGCGAATACCGTTCGATGTCCTCTTTTGTGACCACGCCCACCAGCTTGCCGTCTTTGACAACCGGCAGCCGCCTTATGCCATGTTTCATCATGATCTCCTGGGCATCCGGAATGGTTTGATCAGGAGAGATGGTAAACGGGTTGGTGGTCATCCTGTTTTTAACAAACATAGCATTAACCCCCTAGATAGGCTTTTTTGATCTCTTCGCTCTCCATCAGTTCAGCGCCGGTGCCCGAAAGCACAATCCTTCCTGTCTCTATTACATAAGCGCGATGTGCGATCTGCAGCGCCATCCTTGCGTTTTGCTCCACCAGCAGCACCGTCGTTCCGTTGCTGTTTACATCTTTTATTATATTAAAAATTTCCTGAACTAACAAGGGCGCAAGCCCCATGGAAGGTTCATCCAGCAGCAAAATTTTGGGTCGGCTCATCAAAGCCCGGCCAATTGCCAGCATCTGCTGTTCCCCGCCCGAGAGGGTACCAGCCAGCTGCTTTCGCCTGTCGGCCAGCACTGGAAAAAGGTCAAACACCTTCTTTAAATCCTTTGCAATTTCCTCCTTATCCTTTCGGAGATAGGCTCCCAGCTCGAGGTTTTCCAAAACCGTCATATTGGAAAAGACGCGCCGCCCCTCGGGTACATGTGAGATGCCTATCCTGACCCTTTCTTGAGCGGAGGCATTGGTTATGTCCACGCCGTCAAGTATAATCTCGCCGCTGGTAGGCTTCTTCAAACCCGATATGGTGCGCAACGTGGTGGTTTTGCCCGCCCCGTTGGCACCTATCAGGGTTACAATCTCCCCATCGTTGACCGTCAAAGAGATCCCTTTCAATGCGTGTATCACGCCAAAATGCACATGGAGATTCCTAACTTCAAGCATCGCCAACATCCTCTCCCAAATACGCCTCTATGACCCTCTTGTTTGACCTGATTTCATCCGGAGTACCCTCAGCAATCAATATTCCGTAATCCAGTACATAGATGCGCTCGCATATCTTCATGACCAGGGACATGTCGTGCTCGATCAGAAGAATGGTCAGGTTAAACTTCTCCCTGATCCACTTTATCAGCTCGGTAAGCTGAGCAGTCTCAGCAGGGTTCATCCCCGCAGCCGGCTCATCCAGCAGCAACAGGCTGGGATTAGTAGCCAATGCCCGCGCGATCTCCAGATGGCGCTGTTCTCCATAGGGAAGGTTTTTGGCATACTCATCCTTTTTGCCATCCAGCTTGAAGATCCTAAGCAATTCCATTGTGGCCTCGCTGATCCGCTTCTCTTCCCTGTGGTACGACGGCAGGTGCAAAAAGCTGGACAGCAGCCCATACCGCACGTTCTTATGCATCGCGATGCGCACGTTATCAAACACCGTCAGATCCTTAAACAAACGGATATTTTGAAACGTCCTTGCCACTCCCGCTTTGCATATCCTGTGCGGCTTCAGCCCCTGTAGCTCCTGCTCGGCGCCGGCTTTATTCAGGATAATGCTGCCGCTGGTTGGGACGTAAACGCCGGTTAAAAGGTTGAACACGGTGGTCTTGCCGGCACCGTTGGGACCGATCAACCCTACCAGTTCGCCCTGCTTAAGTTCCATGCTTACATTCAAAACGGCTGTCAATCCGCCAAACGATTTTGTGAGCTTGTGCACCTTGAGCAACGGCATAGTTTATTTTTCCTCCTTTTCAAACGCAAACAACCTGCCCAACCTGTTAAACACGGAAAGCGAAATCTCCTTTGAGCCCAGCAAACCCTGAGGCCGGAATATCATTATTACAATCAAGATGAGAGCATACAGTATCATACGGATTTCGGAAAACGACTGAAGCAACGTGGATATAACGGCCAGCAAAATTGCCGCCAGAATCGATCCCGATATGCTCCCCAACCCTCCGAGTACCACCATGACCAGAATATCCACCGACTTTAAAAAGCCAAACAGGTCGGGTTTTATAAAATAAAAGTATGAAGCATACAGCGCTCCCGCTATACCCGCACAAAAAGCCCCTATTACAAAAGCCAGAACCTTGTACCATGTGGTATTGATTCCCATGGCCTCGGCTGCGATCTCGTCCTCGCGTATGGCTATACAAGCCCTTCCATGGGATGACCTCAAAAAGTTCCTTATCAGCAGCACCGTTCCAACTGTAAAGATAAACAGCCACGTCCAGTTAACAAATCTAGGTATACCGCTCAAACCTCGCGGGCCGTTGGTGATTTTATCCATATTGATGAACATGATTCTGATGATCTCTGCCATGCCCAGCGTGGCAATGGCCAAGTAGTCCCCTCGAAGGCGCAATGTGGGCAATCCAACCAGAAAACCAACCAGCGCCGCCAGCAAAGACCCCAGCAGAGTACCAAGCAGAAAGTTGGGCATGGTGGGATCCTTAAGGATAAGCAGAGCACATGTATAAGCCCCTATGGACATAAAGCCGGCATGCCCCAGCGAAAACTGTCCGGTAAACCCCGTAATCAGATTAAGGCTCACAGCCAATATGATGTTTATGCAGATGGTGGTCAGCGTCGCCTGCAAGTAGTCATTTATAATATTAACAGAAATAAGCAGCTGAACAATCACATAAGCCAAGACAAGAAGAATAAGTCTCCTTGTAAATTGAGTACTCAGTATCCCCTTCATCTCCTGCTACACCTTCTCCCCGGTATTTTTACCAAGCAGTCCTGCCGGCCTTACGATAAGAATCAATATCAGAATGGCAAACACCACAGCATCCCTGTACATGGAATATCCTAATCCCGCCACAAAAACCTCTATGATACCTATTACATATCCGCCCAGCATGGCACCTGGAATTATGCCAATACCTCCAAAGACGGCAGCAACAAAGGCCTTAAGGCCAGGCAAAACACCCATCAGGGGATTGATGGAGTTATAATACACGCCAACCAAAATCCCCGCAGCTCCGGCCAAAGCCGATCCCAAAGCAAAGGTAAAAGAAATGGTTGAGTCTACATCGATACCCATAAGTTCGGCAGCATCCTTATCCAGGGAAACGGCACGCATTGCCTTGCCGATCCTGGTCTTCTTGACGATAAGCTGTAGTAGCACCATCAAAATGACGGTTATGAGTGCGATCAGAATCTGTTGGGCCGATATCACCACATCTCCCATTTTGAAGGTCTTTGCCATAAACCCGGTCATGGGGGGATAGGTCCTTACGTCTGCGCTAGCAAAGAACATGGTGGTATACTCCAAAAATAACGATACGCCTATGGCGGTTATGAGCGCGGTAATCCTGGTAGCATTGCGCAAAGGCTTATAGGCAATCTTTTCGATTACAACGCCCAGCAAGGTACAAACCAGCATGGAAGCAAGCAGGGAGGGGAAAAAGCCCAGACCCAGCTTGGCCATGCATACATACCCCACATAAGCGCCTATCATGTATACATCGCAGTGGGCAAAGTTTATCAGCTTTATAATGCCGTATACCATCGTATATCCCAAAGCGATAAGCGCATATATGCTCCCCAGCGATATGCCATTGACAATCTGCTGTAACAGCTGCTCCACACGCTCTCCCTTCTTCCTCTATATTCTAATAGCCATACTAATAGCCATCTCCACAAAATCACAAAGTCCTGGTACTGCCCAAAATAAAACATCCATGGGCTGTCTAAACGCATATAAGTGAGGACGCAATAAACGCCCTCACTTATATGCAGGATGATCACACTGTATGGTATTTCATTTATTCGGTAACTCTATAGGTTTTGTACTGTTTTCCATCCTTCAATTCGATGACGATTATATCCTTCACCACATTATGATTCTCGTCAACGCTCATGGTTCCAGTTACGCCTTCAAAATTCTCGGTTGCCTCCAAGGCCTTCTTCAACGATTCGCCGTCCAGCTTCTCGGCTCGGCTTATAGCGTCAACTACAAATTTGGCCAGGTCATACCCCAATGCGTTAAAGGCGTCGGGCTCCTTCTTGTACTTGGCCTTAAAGGCCTCCACAAAGTCGGCTACCACAGGGCTGGGGTCCACCGAAGAATAGTGATTGCTAAAGTAAACGTTGTTGAGGGCCTCAGCACCGGCCAGTTCGGCCAGCTTGGGCGAATCAAAGCCGTCGGCCCCAAGTATGGGAACGTCTATGCCCTGTGCACGCGCTTGCTTGATGATCAACCCCGCCTCATTGTAATAGCCCGGAATAAATATCACATCGAAGTCCTTCCCCTTTATGCTGGTCAATACGGCATTAAAGTCGGTATCGCCTGACATATAGGCTTCCTGGGCCACAATGGTGCCGCCTCCAGCCTCAAAAGTGGAAGTAAAAGCTTCTGCAAGTCCTTTGGCGTAATCGCTTGAGCTATCCATGATTATGACGGCCTTCTTACTAGAAAGGTTTTCTAAGGCGAACTTGGCTACCGCGTTGCCCTGCTGAGAATCGGTAAAGCAGATGCGGAAGGCGTATTCCTTTACGCCCTTATCGTCTACCGTTACGTTGTCGGCAGTAGCCGAACCCGAAATTACAGGTACCTTGTTCTGGTTTGCTACCGGAATGGTAGCCATGAAAGCTCCAGAAGTAGCAGGTCCCAGTACAGCCACTACTTTGTCCTGGGTTATCAACCTGGTAGTCAGGGTAGTGGCTTCTGACGCATCGGATTTGTTGTCATACTTTACGAGCTGAATTTTCTTACCGTTTATGCCGCCAGCCTCATTAATCTGCTCAATAGCCAGCTCTATACCTTCTACCGAGCTTTGACCATAAGTCGCAACGCCGCCAGACAGCTCGTAGTTGACGCCTATCTTGATGACATTCTGATCCGTAGAGACCGTTTGAGAACAACCGGCAAACACCAACATAGACATGACCAACAAGAAAATTACGCTGTACTTCTTCATCCTATTCACCCCTCCGTATTTTTATAAATAATACTATAACGGTTAACGCCGTGTCAATATACAAATCAGCGGTTTTAGACCTATTGTTACTACATTAATATAGCGTCCAAATGTTTATAATTAAATAAAAATGAAAATTTATAAGCTTATCCATTCCATTTCACAGCTTTTTACACTTTATAATGCTAAAAAAGATAAATGGATTTCGAAAATTTCAATTGCAATTTTGAAGAATATACGGTATTATATGAATGTAAAACACATTATCGGCATAATTAAATGGTTACAACCCATAAGTTTTTTACAAAATCATAACAATCGTTCGACTATATTTTAATAAGGAGGTTTTGTTTATGGAGAAATTTTTCAAAATCAGGGAAAACGGCTCCACAGTAGCAACCGAAATTCTCGCAGGCCTTACTACCTTCTTTGCCATGTCTTACATCATTTTCGTCAATCCAGCTATCCTCTCACAGACGGGCATGCCACGGGAAGCCGTATTTTTGGCCACAATCATTGCTTCGGTGGTAGGCACTCTTGTCATGGGCCTTTTTGCTAACGTACCTTACGCACAGGCTCCCGGAATGGGATTAAACGCTTTCTTTACTTACACGGTGTGCTTCGGGCTGGGGTTTAGCTGGCAGCAGGCACTGGCAATGGTTTTCATCTGCGGCATCATAAACATCATCATCACAGTAACCAAGATTCGTAAATCCATCATCAAATCAATCCCCGTCAGCCTGCAAAATGCAATCGGCGGCGGTATCGGCATCTTCATAGCCTATATAGGAATCAAGAATGCCGGGCTGTTAAGCTTCACTTCCGACCCCGGCACATATACATTGCTGGAAAGCGGCACAGTCATATCCAATTCCAGCATCGTACCTGCTCTCGTAACCTTCGATAATCCGGCCGTCATTCTCGCAATCATCGGTATCGTCTTAACTTTTATTTTGCTGGTGTTCAAGGTAAGAGGGGCAATTTTAATCGGCATTATAGCCACCACCATCATCGGTATCCCCATGGGAGTGGTGGATGTTTCGCAGCTTGGAACCACCTCGGGAATCGGTGAGGCATTTGCTAAGCTGGGCACCACCTTTGGTGCAGCCTTTGGCCCTGAAGGAATGGGTTCCCTGTTCTCCGACCCCGAAAAGATCCCTCTAGTGCTGATTACCATATTCTCCTTCAGCCTTGCCGACACCTTTGACACCATTGGCACTTTCATAGGCACCGGCCGTCAAAGCGGCATATTCACCGACGAGGATATAAGGCTCATGGAAACCAGCAGCGGCTTCAAATCCAAGATGGACAAGGCTTTGTTTGCCGACGCCATCGCCACTTCGATCGGCGCCATATTTGGCACCTCCAATACCACCACCTATGTTGAAAGCGCTGCGGGCATAGGTGCTGGCGGGCGTACCGGCTTGACCAGCGTTGTCACGGCGCTTTTGATGCTGGCCTGCATCTTCCTGGCACCCGTAGCCGGCCTGGTGCCCGCACAGGCAACTGCAGCGGCCCTCATCGCAGTCGGCATCATGATGATGTCAGCCTTCAAGGAGATCGAGTGGGATGATATAGAGGAAGCAATCCCTGCATTCTTTGCAGGCATCTTCATGGCCCTTTGCTACAGTATTTCTTACGGCATTGCAACGGGATTCATATTCTACTGCCTGATCAAAATCTGCAAAAAGCAGCTTAAAGACATCCATCCCATCCTGATAGTATCGACGCTGCTGTTTATACTAAACTTCATCATGCTTATCTTTATTGAATAAACTTTATCCCGCATAGCGTAAAAATTGGACGTTGTGTAATCATCAAAAAGGGCGCTGCCTAATACTCAAGCCGGCGCCCTTTTTGTTTGCCCTCTGGTCAATATAACCCTTTGCAAGGCCATTTATTCCTTACACGCTTTCGCTCTTTATGGCGTCCATAATGTTCTCATGCCGTATCTTCCTCATGGAATACACCATGCTGGCAAAGACCACGAAAAACACGCTCAAGACGCTAACCACTATGCTGCCTGTCGGCAGGCGGAAAGGCATTTCAACCCCCTGCCGTATGCTGATATGGATGAGGTAGGTGATCAGCACAGAAACCGGCAGCCCGTAAAGCAGGGCTTTTAACCCGTAAAATATACACTCATAGTTCAGCATCCTGTTAAAGCTGCTGTCAGTCATGCCCACCGATTTCAGCATGGCAAATTCTATTCTCCTTAAGTTAATATTGGTGGAGATGGTATTAAACACGTTTGCAATGCTTATGAGGGAAATGAGTATTATAAACCCGTAGGAGAACACCGATATAATGGTGACGATATTGCGGCTGTTCTGTATATACCCTGCTATATTAAGCAGGTTGTGCGTTGGAAGACCCGCATCCACAAGTATATCCATTATGTCCTGCTCGGCTTCAAAAGGATCTACAGCAGCGAAATACATATTTGCAGGGCCCCAGATTTTCTCGTCACCATCAAAAATGGCCTTTCTTATTTCATCGCTGACCACCACAAGGATTGAATTAAAGGAGGAAGCATAATCCGGCACCCCGAACGGAGCCTCATTGGCAAAGACGACAAGTTGGATATCCTCCTTCAATTGCCTTTCACCATCTTCCTGATGAACAACAGTCAAGGCTATGCTCTCGGGCTTTTTGCTGCTAAATATGCTGGAATTTATAAACCTCTTTTGCTGGTCATCATAATAGTGCTGGTAATCTATTGCAATCCCGGCAGGAGAATCGGGATTTGTAAAGAGCGATTCATCAAGCCCCAACTGGCGGACGTAGTATTTAAAGGTATCGCGGTCAACGCTGTACAAGATCACATTTATGGGAGCCTCTTCTCCGTGGGGGATAAAACCATTATCAATCATCTCGTCATAAAACGATTGATTAAGGTACTCTTTCGGAATATCAGTAAAGGCATAAAGTTCCCTCACAATGGAGCCCTGTTCTATGCTGTCCAGCAAAACGATATCCCTGTAAACCTTAATGGTGGAATCCTTCAAATCGCCTCTTTCGTTGGTAAAATAGTACAGGTCATAATCCACATCCTGATATACATTGGAAACGCTGTCCATAAGATACATCGAAAAGGACGAGGCCGATACGAACAGGACTATGCTCATGAACAGCGAGATCACAGTACTGCGGTAACGCTTGCGGCTCCTCTTTAAATTTTTCAGTGCCAGATCTCCTTCCATGCCGAACAGCTTGCGTGTCAAGCGCCATGTCCTGACCTGCCGCGCAGTGAGCTTGATGTCAGTCGTCTGCCTGATGGCATCAATTGGCGATATCTTTCCGCTGCGCCATGCCGGTATATAGGCCGATATCAGTATGGTAACTAGAGCCAGGACCACCGCCGTTATCACGGAGGGGATGGACACCGACAGCGTCATAGACACGCGGTCACCCAGAGACATGATGCTGGCAAACATATCCCTCAATAAATGCAGCGTAACGCCTATGCCGGCGATGCCCGATAATATACCTAGGGGTATGCCTATAGCTGCCAGCACAAGGGCCTCGAAAAACACCGAATGCTTGAGCTGCTGTGCGGTAGCGCCGATGCTGGATAGCAGGCCAAAGTACTTCTTGCGCTCGCTGACCGAAATGGAAAACGAGTTGTAGATGAACGACACCGAGCCGGCCATAATCAGTGCAATCAATATGGCCGCAAGGCTATACAAAACAGCTGTAAAATTGTCGTTCTGGCTTATACCCATAAACCTAAGCAAGTCGTCATTGTATTCATAATCTTTGTACTGCAGCTTATCCATACCAAGGCTGTCATATATGTCGTACACCCTTCGGGGATTTTTGAGCTTTATATACACATTGGCCGTGTCGTTCTCCCCCAGCTTGCTTTTATCAAGAACGGTGATAAGGGTATATCCTGGGGCAGAGTACTCCTCTATCGCAAACGGTGGCCTTTCGCAGATCCCCACCACTTTATACGTCCTGGTACCTGTGACCACCAGCTTCTCCGATGCGCCATCCTCCTCGTGCCTGTAATAATCCTTCTGCCCCAGGACGGTACCATCGTCTAAAACCCGGTAGCCAATGTCGAGCTCAATGGTATCGCCTACCTTATACTGCACGCCGCCGTTGGTGAAGACGTGATAGGGCACGACAACCTCGTTTTCATTTTGTGGAAGCCTGCCGCTTTTTAAATGCACCGGCAACATCTCAAATGCCTTTTCATCAAACCCCAGGACATACAGATAGGGCTTATACTCGTTCAAACCGCCCTCGAGCAGCGCATAGCCTATCCCTTTGGTTACAGCAACCTCCTGTACCTCCCGGTTTTGGCTAATGCCCTCAATTGTATCAAGGTCAGCGTTGTAAAGAACTGCGTGCCAGTCTCCCGTATCGGCCTTTGTATAGTTAATCAGGAAATTTTGAAAGCTGGATATAAAAGTGGTCACGGCAGCTATCATGGCTGTGGACAGAATGATGCCAATGATGGTGACGATGGTGCGGGTTTTGCTCCTCTTCAGCGTTGCCAGCGTAACCCTGTTCATGACGTTCATGGCCTGATCACCTCATCACTTACGATCCTGCCATCCTCGAGGCTGATGATGCGGCTGGCCTGCAGCGCAATCCTCTCATCGTGCGTCACGATTATGAGGGTCTGATTGTACTTCTGATTGTACAGCTTGAGCAGTTCGATGATTTCGGCGCTGTTTTTGCTGTCCAGGTTGCCCGTGGGCTCATCCGCCAGTATCAAAGCGGGATTGGTTATGAGAGCGCGGCCTATGGCCACCCTCTGCTGCTGCCCGCCCGACAGCTGGTTTGGTAAATGCTTTGCCCTATCCTTAAGGCCCAGAGTGGTAAGCAGCTCATTCAAGCGTGCCTTATCTTCCTTTCTGCCGTCGAGCAGCAGAGGCAGCATTATGTTTTCCTCCACATCGAGCACGGGAATCAGATTGTAGAACTGATAGATCAGGCCGATCTGCCTGCGCCTGAAAATAGCAAGCCTTGACCTGTCCAGGCTGTAGATGTCAGTGCCGTCGATGTATACCTTGCCCGAGGTGGGAAAATCCACCCCGCCTAGTATGTGCAGCAGCGTCGACTTGCCCGACCCTGACGGCCCGACAATGGCCACAAACTCGCCCTTCTCCACCGAAAAGGAGACGTTGTCCAGAGCGGTGACCGCCGTCTCCCCCTTGCCGTATACCTTTGTGAGATTTTCAACCCGTAGTATCTCCATATAGCACCTCCAGAGCATTTTTAGTTTCGAGGATGAGTCTACCACAACGGTGTGACATTCAGGTGACCGGTTCTGTGACAGTTTTGTCACTTTTAAATGCTCTGGAGTATGCTCTCTATGCAGAATGGCAGTTCCGGTTCTTATCCCTCCCCTCTTACGGTACAGGTAATCCCATTTATTCCCATATGAATAAGAAATGGTTTTAGAGCATTATAGGCTAATTATTTATTGAATTTAAAAATTGTTCCAAAACTTGTTTTTTGATTTTATTGTATTTATTTAATTCTTCCTGGCTGTAAGCAATGACCTCATACTCCGCTATCTGTCCATAGCAATACTCCTGTTCCCGAGACAGGACTTTATCAAATAAAACTCCCGCTGTGCAGTATTTATCGATGCCCCTATTGTGTGACAGCATATATATGTCCTTATTCCTATAAAATGGATTATATCTCATGTAGTCCATATACGGCCATTTTTTTAGAAATAAGATGTATTCCTCCCCGTACTTCATAAAATTATATCCGCCGTAAGCAAAAAACAAACGTCCCTCAAAATCGAAATAACACGGTTCAAAAACGTATATCGTGCTATTCGCCAGATCACTGTCCCCTTTATAGACAGAAATAACTTTAACACCTGTTAAAGATGTACCTTGCAAGAACTTCCTTTCGGAAGCTACCACCTTAACTATTACTTCGGAATCGGCAACCAGCTTTGAAAATGAAATATCCTCTTCATAAAGTGGTCCTCCCCCTGAAACTTTATATTCCAACAAATCATCCAAATTCATGTTTTGAATATCGACAAAAGAGGCTCGTACCATACCCGCCACAACCAACGCTGCGGCAATAGCCAAAGTCATAATCAAAATACATATCCTATTCATCTTCAACCTCACTCCCGGCAGGATATATTCTCCCGGCTTCTACTTTGAACTTTTCATCGCACAGCAGGTCGATATCCTCTTTGATATGGCTGGCAATTAGTATTGTTGCCCCCCTTTCCTTTTCTTCCAGCAGGATGTTCCTGACCAGCCCAACCCCTTCTTCGTCAAGCGAGTTGGTGGGCTCATCCAGCACAATAAGCTGCGGTTTCTCCATTATGGCCTGAGCTATGCCAAGGCGTTGCTTCATGCCCAAAGAATACTTTCCGTAAATGCGCTTATCATCTGGATCAAGGCCTACTCTTCTGATGGCAGCCCTTATGTCTTCATCTGTAATGATATTTTTTATTGAAGCCAAAAATTTTAAATTTTGAAAGCCCGTCCACTGTTCCCAGAATCCCACGTTTTCTATTATTAAACCAAGGCTTTCGGGGAATGAGACATCTACGCCAATCCTCTTTCCAAACACCCTAACCTCACCGCGAGTAGGTTTTATTAATCCGCATATGGCCCTAAACAGCATGGTCTTTCCCGAAGCATTTCTCCCAAAAAAACCGTATATCTTCCCTCTTTCCAGCTCCAGGGTTATGTCATCTAATATCGTCTTCCCCTTGATTATCTTGGTCAAATGATATATTTCAACCGCCATCATCTCTGCATACCTCCCGATTTTAATAATTTCTATCGGTTATCTCCACCGTCTTTATAACCCTTATTCCCACAAAAACAGCCAAAACCAGGTAAGCCCCTAATACAAGAAACGACCAGTAAACATTAAATCCCGGTACTGCCAAAATATCTAAAGGCTGAATATAATCCAGCAGAAAACCGTCATCATGCCACGGTAAGACAGGTTGCAGTACGGGGTTAAGCTTAATTAGCAAATGCTGCACTGGATCACTTAGTTTAACAATGGCTGGAAGATGTGCAAAAACGTACGCAAGCAAGGTCAAGAATAGGGACATTTCACAGCTTATATACAAAGATAATACATTTATCAACAAAACAAATACTAATGTGACCGTAACATTGAGAAGAATACATACAGAGGATACCAATAAAAGGCCCTGTACCGACGCTACAGGCAAATTATTAGCAAAGCCAATTATCACACTAACGGCAGTAATTATAGCAAAGTATAGAACTAAATGCTTCAGTATATGAAATAGTTTATCTAGAAACCATTTTACCCTGTTATCCTTCCTTGTAAAAACATAAACCGAACTTATTCTAAAGTCATCATAAAAAAAATCTCCAAAGGCTATAAGAATATATAACTTAGGGGCAATATACGTTAGAGATGCTATAAGCTCAAAAGTTATTTTTTCTTCAGGATACGGCAAAAAATTCGCCGTAAACATCACTAGCAATTCTATTGAAGCCCCTTCAGCCAAGTTTGTTATGAAGTCAAGCCGAATCAACGAAGATAAAACCCCGATGACTACGGCCGTAATAAACACCGATACTTTCTTTATCATAAACCGCTCCTCCGTATATCCGTTTTCCCCAGGATTTTCACGCCCATCAAAAGCAAAAATAAGGATAAAAATGACAAGTAGCTGCAGTGCACCAGCGACAACAGCAGGAATTTCATCATAGGCAGCTCAAGACCAAAAATGAACTCTAGCAAGATTCCTGTAGTGGTCATAGCATATCTATCCAATTTAATCAGCGTCAGTATATAATCCAGGCTACCAGTAAAAAGACCAACTAGAAAACCTACATACCGCCTTTTGCTTACAAATGATGATATCAGGTAAATAATCCCTGTTGGCAGAAATATCAGGTACTTTATAATAAAATCCCCTAGCATAAAGGCAAGAATTTTCGCTTCCAGAAGATGCGGCACTCCTATATACATCACAGCCGTTACAATTATAGGAAGTTCGAGAAGGATGACATATAACACCGTATCTATTGAAAGCAGCTTGATTTTTTCCTTCCACCATATATCAATATTTTTAAACCTTACCAATATCAGTGTGTGATTGAGTATATCTTCATGGCTTATGATTATAAGAAAAATTGGTACATAATATAAAGCGAAATAGATTAAACGGGAAAAGAGCAGGTATATGTCATTTATGCGGAGGTTCTCTGTTAGCAAATTTGCCTCTTGGCCTATAAGTACTGATATCCGAATATTAAAAGCCAGTATCATCAGATAAAATATTACTCGCTTCTTCCCAACCATCAAAAATATTTTACTCAAAAACTTTTTACAAAGCCGCAATTTTAAATTTCTTCCCTTCTTGCGTTTAAAATAATCACAAATATACTTGTCATCAGCAAAACCGCCATTATGCACATAAACACCATGTAATCTAACCCTTTTACGCCCGTGGTGGGATATAAATAATAAGTTAAGCAATAATTTGCATTTCCGAGTAAAGCAAATACAAAATTTTGTGTAAAATAAAGGACAGTGGGTAAAACCACAACTGTATACCTATTTACCTTTCTAAAAAACGATATAGCATAGGAAAATATGGCAACTACACCGCCGAAAACGCCATCCAAGAACATGAACCACAGATTATGTAAGTATGGACTTATAGTGTGCAGGCCTTGAAAGTAAAGTCTGGTAAGATAATATCTGTCATAGGCGGGATTTCCGCCATTTACTTCGGAAACCGTATAGAGAGGAAAAGCAACCATACAGAGAAGCTGATTCAACAGTAAAGGCAAAAAAATCACTATAAAGCCAGAGAAAAAGGTAACGATACCTTTGCTCAGGATATACGAACTTTTATTGCAGCGGCTAACGATAAAGTTAAGAACACGTTCTTTCTTATCCCCCAAGTAAGTATCTGCAAACGCTATACTGGCCGGTAGGGTGAGAAAAAACAGATAATATATATCTCCTACAAAGCTGAAGTTGCCATTTCTATAACCTATCCACATCTGATAGGCAGAAGGCAACTCTGAAGTATAACCTTTATAGTATGTAATAGACGTTAAAATAAAAAGGATCGAGATCAATACAACTTCAATCGTCAGCACTATGTTAAACTCTCTTCTTTTGAGAAGCTTGGCAAATTCAGTTTTCAAAACATTAAACAACACAAAATCTGCCTCCTTTTATAAGTTCGGGGCTATGATAAATACCATAGGCCCGGGTAAAATCTGCTCTGTTTGCATTATTCCAACCCTTACCTCAAATCTGCATATCCGCTCATCGTTACGCTTACATATGTTATATCGTGATTTTGTGCATAAAGCATGATAAAAGTGCCTGCTCGCTCATCTACATTAAAACTTATTGTGTATATCCCTTGCCCTTCATAGCATGCATAATTATCTGATATCCTTGAGCCGTCTTGCCTGACTACCCAGAAATCTGCCGCATCATACTGAGCGCCAACATAATCAACCCTATTTAATACATAATCATCATTATAGACTTTGCTACCACTCATTACGACTATATCTTGCTTGAACCAGGGGAGCGAAACTTGATAATACCCACTAACTGCAAAAGCTGTTGTGAATGACAAAAGAGTAATTGCCAAGCTCAGACACAGCAACAGCTTTCCTTTTTTCTCATCAAACCCTTCCCGAAATGTACGGAACCTACCGGCAAGTCCCCTATATTATTTATATTAATATTTCATCCTAAGAATGTAAATCGTAAAAATATTTTATTTTTAGCCAAATACAACCTTTAAGTCAAAATATGTAATATAATTTCCATAATTTATACTAAGTCTCAATTTTTTTCTTTTTAAAAACAGCACAGGCTATGATAAAGAATTTTTGCTGTAATTTGTACAACAAAGTGACGTCAAAACACAAAAGAAATACCAAAGCACACCTATATAACCGCTTTATACAGGCGAATGAAGAAGGTGGCCCCTCTACCTTCCCGGCTTTCCACCGTGATATCCCCGTTTTGCTCCTTGATTATGCTTCTGGCCATGGCAAGGCCGATTCCAACGCTGTCGGGCGATGCATTTTTGCCCCTGTAAAAGCGAGTAAATATATGGGGGAGGTCCTCTTTGCTGATGCCCGGCCCGTTATCGGATATGCGGATTTCAAAGTAAAGCGGGTTGTCCTTTGCGGCAATCTCGATTTTACCATGCTCTGGAGCGTGCTCTATGCAGTTCTTCAAGATGTTTATAATCGCCTCGGTAGTCCATTGCAGGTCACACGTTAAAGTTTCATCCTGCCCTGTAACGGTACAGGTGATGCCTTTCACTTCCATGGGTATGAGGAGGGGTTTTAAAGCGTTTTCTATGAGGGTGCGCACCTTAACCCTCTCTCGCTTCATCTTCACCACGCCGGCATCCAGCCTGGCCATCTTAAGCAGCGAGGAGACCAGCCATTCTATGCGCTTTAATTGGGAGGAGATGCGGGCAGTGAATTCCCTGCGCTTTTCGGGCGGCAAGTCCTCGTTGCCCAGCAGATCAATCATGACCATCATAGAGGTGAGGGGTGTTTTGAGCTGATGCGATATGTCAGCCATGTGCTCCGACAGGAGCAGTTTTTCACGCTGCAGCTTTTTGTTGTACTCCGAAAGCATCAAAGTCACCTTGTATATCTCATTCTTTAAAATGCTCAGTTCCCCCTCGACATTGTCGCGTATGTCAAGCGAATGCTCTCCCGCACAGATCCGCCTTAAATAATCGGACAGCTTCCTTATCTGCCTGTAGCGGTAGGCCGTGAAAGCAAAAAACGTCGAACACAACAAAAAAGCCGTAATCAAAACGAGGATTCCGGCTTCCCTGCTGCTTGAGAAACCTATAATAACCAAAACAGTGCTCAAAACGGAAACTGCCACGGCAAACCTCTTTATTTCCCTATTTCTCCATAAAGACACTTCCAAATCCTCCTATATAATGCTTTTGTTTGCCAACCCCATGCTAAAACTACTATATCTGGCATCTTCTCGTTATTTTGTGAGAACGCTTTTGCTTAACAATGCTATTCCAAAGCTGCTATATCCTGTATCCTATGTGACTTCCTGCCCTCCAGCGTGGGCAATATACTAAAATCTATACCCAAACCTCTATACTCGGTATCCTATTCCCCGCACGGTCTTTATAATGGTGGGATTCTGAGGGTCGTCCTCTATCTTTTCCCTCAAGCGCTTAATGTAGACGGTGAGGGTGTTGTCATTGACAAAGTCACCCGATACATCCCAGATGCTTTGGAGCAGCTGATCCCGGGTCAGCACCTGCCCCCTGTTGCTGATCAGCGTGAGCAAAAGGCGGTATTCCAGGGCCGTCAAAAACACCTCCCTGCCGTTCTTCTTTACTTTCCCCTCGGCCAGATTAACGGTTAAGCCCCCGATGTTGATTATATGGTCTTCGCTTAATTTGTTTGCCCTACGGAGGACAGCCCGAATTCGGGAGTGAAGCTCCCTCAGCCTGAACGGCTTTGTGATGTAGTCGTCGGCCCCTATGTCAAGCCCCATGACCACGCTTCCCTCATCATCCCGGGCGGTCAGAAATATTACCGGTGTATCCCCTTTTTCCTTAAGCTTTTTACACACATCAAATCCATTGCCGTCGGGAAGGGATATGTCGATGATGGCAAAATCAAAGTACTCGGATGCTATTCTTTCCATGGCCGATGCGGCATTATAGCAGGTTATAACTTCAAAGCCCTCCTGTGACAGGGAATACTCTAGCCCCACAGCAATGGCTTCATCGTCCTCAACCAGCAGCAGTTTCATCATACACGAGCGCAGGGGACCCCATCTTCTTCAAGATGGAGTCTCCTGCGCTCTTTCCTCCTTTCTAACATTAGAGTCTTTGCTTTATCCATCGTTCCTTCTAAAGTCCTTTGAAAATATATTATCACGGCAAAGTGCACTTTTCAAACGCCGGCCTATAAGTTGCTAAACTGCTCGTCTCTAGAAAATAAAATTATACACCTTTTCTTTTAAACTTCAATTAAGAAAGATTGCCGGACAAAAATAAAGCCTTTTTGGATGAAAGCTCCAAAAAGGCGAATAATCGGCGCATAAAAAACAAAATGCCCGACATCTTTCAATCAGCATACCTGCAGAATTACGCATTTCAAATACTCGGTCTCTTTCGATGACAGCAGCACCGGATGGTCCTTTGCCTGAGAGCGCCGCTCTACCACCCTGACATCCCTTTTGGCGTCAATGGCGGCGGTATACAGGATGTCCATAAACAGCTCGGGCTCTATATGCTGCGAGCAAGAACAGGTTATCAAATACCCACCCGGCCTTATTATCTTCATGGCCCTTAGGTTTATTTCCTTGTATCCCCTTATGGCGTTTTCCACGGTATCACGGGACTTGGTAAAGGCCGGCGGATCGAGTATAACCACATCAAATGTATTCTTTTCTTTGTGATACTTCCTTAAAACATCAAATGCGTTGCCTACTTCGAATTTGCATATATCTTCGTAACCGTTTAAAGCAGCATTTTTCCTGGCGAATTCCACAGCATGTTCTGAAATGTCAATGCCCAGAACGCTGGCAGCCCCGTAATGCGCCGCATGCAAAGCGAACGCCCCAGTATGGGTAAAACAATCCAGAACCTTAGCTCCCTTCACAAAGGGCTGTATAGCTGCTCTGTTTTCCTTCTGGTCAAGGAAATAGCCCGTCTTTTGGCCGTTTGCAACATCAACAAAAAATTTTATGCCGTTTTCCACCATAATGACGTTTGTGTCAAAGTTTCCCTTAATATACCCCTTCCTTTGATCTAGGCCCTCAAGTTCCCTCACCGGCACATCGTTTCTCTCATAGATCCCATCGGGTTTTATGATATCGTCCAGTATATCTGCCAGGAGATACTTGTACCTGTCAATGCCCAGCGCCAGGGTCTGCATTACAAGGTAGTTTGAAAATTTGTCCACTATAAGGGCAGGAAGGAAATCCGACTCGGCAAAAACCACTCTGCAGCTGTTCAAATCTGCAAACTGCTTTCTATATTCCCAGGCACTGCGTATTCGCCTGTAGAAAAAGTCGGCATTGATATCCTCCTGTTCCCGCGTCAACAGCCGTATGGTAATCTGGGATCTGGGATTGTAGTAGCCCCTCCCCAGAAATTTCCCTCTGTATGAATACACGTCCACCACATCTCCGGGCTCGCAGTTTCCCTCGATCCGCTCTATGTCGCTTTTAAATATCCACGGATGACCGTACACAGTTCGCCTTTCCCTGTTTTTAAATATATAAGCTTTTGCCATTCAATACTGCCCTCCTCAAAACCAACGTTTAGTCTGGTTAATCCCTACAGCTTGGCCCGTACTGAAATATTCTATCATATTTGCTATTCATATCTACTCAATAAAAAATTTCTTCTGGACGTCTTGAATTTTCCTCTCTCATACATGACGTTTGGGCAGAATGATAAAAAATAAAAAAAGCATGTTGACAAAACCCATGCTACAGGTTAAAATATATTTTGCTGTTAGGAAATAATAAATAAAGAGCTCAGATTGTGATGCGGGTGTAGTTCAATGGTAGAACTCCAGCCTTCCAAGCTGGCGGCGTGGGTTCGATTCCCATCACCCGCTCCATTAATGTGCGCCTGTAGCTCAGCTGGATAGAGCAACGGACTTCTAATCCGTAGGTCAGGGGTTCGAATCCCTTCAGGCGCGCCATTTTGTAAGAGCAAATTACGGTGGGTATAGCTCAGATGGTTAGAGCGCCAGATTGTGGCTCTGGAGGTCGTGGGTTCGAATCCCACTATCCACCCCAATTTATTTTTATGGTGTTGGGGCGTAGCCAAGCGGTAAGGCACGGGACTTTGACTCCCGCATTCGTAGGTTCGAATCCTGCCGCCCCAGCCACAACGTGACCCATTAGCTCAGGTGGTAGAGCACTGGACTTTTAATCCAGGTGTCCGGCGTTCGAATCGCCGATGGGTCACCATTTAAATTGTTATGACTTAAAGACAAGCGAGAAGTTTCTATGATGTATATAGGAGCGGGCGTGGCGGAACTGGCAGACGCGCTAGACTTAGGATCTAGTGGAGCACATCCGTGGAGGTTCAAGTCCTCTCGCCCGCACCACAGTAAAATCAAAGGTTCCAGGGTTTTGAAAATCCTGGAATTTGTTTTTAAAAAACAAAATACTCTTATTTAAATACAAGAGAAGCAAACTATAAAAGCAATTTTTCCCCCACGAAAATACCTTTCCCATCCGCTTTTTTGCATGAACGGAAAAGCAATATCTGCAGGGACAGGGAAGTATTGTAACTTATTACCATGAAGCCTTTATTTTTTCATCTTCAAACGCCTCCAGTCGAAACCGTACCACACCATCGGGACAGTCAACCCCCCTATATGCTTGTCGCTTCCGCCAAGATTACGCAAATCACCGCCACTGCGAACAGCTTCCATAAGCGGGAATAACTTTAACATAGACTTTGAGCAGAATCCATCCGGGCAACCGTATTCGCAGGTGAACGTATCGCCGACCTTGTGGCCGTTTCTGCAATGATTTTCCGGTTTTTCATAACATTATTTCCAACAATTTTTAGCAGCGCGATCTAATGATTGAGATCACCAGCCATACAACAATAACAACAGCTAGTGCCAAGCCAGCTTTCAATACAGTGATGTTGAAAATATACATCTCGCCACTTGTACCGGCACTAAGGCCGGAACTTATAATGACTCCGGCAATGATAATGCTTACAGCAAGCAATATTATACTGAAAGATACCCTGTTAAAAAGCCGCTCTAATTGCTTTTGAAGCCCCTCCATATCTTTCATTTCGAAGTGAAGGGTAAAATCCTCATCAGCCATTTTGCCCAAAATGTTCCGCATTGCAGCCGGAAATTCGCTCAATAGCTCCCCGTAATTTAGTAAGCTCTTTCTCATTTTCCCATACATCTTTCTGGCCGAAAATGACTGATAGAACAGCTTCTTAGCAATTGGTTCGGCAATAACAAGTGCGTTGAGATCAGGAGCCAATTTTTCCAGCAGCCCTTGAAGAGTACCCAGCGTCTTGGCCAGCAATGTAAATTCACGGGGTATTTTCACTCGGTTCAAAAACGCAACATGGAAGATTTCACGGAATATCTCCTCAATTTTCATCTCATTCATAGGCATGGTAAGATATTTTTCAATTAAAGCATCTATATCCTTTTTAAAATTCTTAACCCGGCTTTGATCAGTTATGGCTTTCATATCAACAAGGGATTTAACCACCAGATGGCTATCTCTAAAGACAACGCCTATAAAAAATTTTGAAATAACGCTCTTTTGAAATTCGTTAAGGCGCCCCACCATTCCCAGGTCGAGAAATACAATGGTGCCATCTGGCATAACCTGAATATTGCCTGGATGCGGATCAGCGTGGAAAAAACCGTCTCTGAATATTTGATTGCATATGCATGTGGCAAGATTCTCGGCAACCTTTATTCGATCAATGCCTGCCTCTTCCAAAGCTTTCAAATCACTGACCTTGATACCTTCAATATATTCCATAGTAAGAACACGTTTTGTCGTATAAATCCATTTTACCTTTGGAACCCTAATGCCTTCGTAGCGGCTGAAATTGTGCATGAATCTCTCCGCATTTTTCCCTTCTTTTGTAAAATCCAATTCATCTTTGATGGTTTTTTCAAAATCCTTTACCATGCCGCTGAAATCATAAAGGTCCTTCAGTTTAGTATGACGGTCAACAAACCGTGCTATCTCCTTTAAAATATCCAAATCAAGATCGATGATTTTTTCGACTCCCGGCCTCTGAACCTTTACGGCAACCTGTTCCCCCGAGGCCAACCTTGCGCGATGAACCTGGGATATAGATGCCGCCGCTACAGGTTCCTCATCAAATTCCATGTAAATGTTCTCAAGATTGTCCCTAAACTCGGCTTCAATGAGAGCCTTTACCTCCGAAAAAGGGAATGGCTGCACCGAATCTTGCAACTTTCTAAGTTCTTCTATAACGCCGGGCGGTAATATATCCTGCCGCATGCTCAATAATTGTCCCAGCTTAACGAATGTTGGGCCCAGCTCTTCCAAAGCCAGTCTTAAACGCCTTCCCACAGAAACTTCGCCAGGTGCGATACCGGCCTCCGAAATTTTATCCTCCCTCTCCAACTCACCACGGAGCCCAAGCCGTTCAAGCAGCAGGCCAAAACCGTGCTTTATAAAAACAGCAAGAATCTCATTATATCTTTTGATTCGAATGCACCTGTAATCCATAATATCAACCCAATTCCGCAATGTTGAGTAACATTCGCACGCCTTCCCAAACTTCCTGGTTTTTTAGCACCATAAACTACTAATCCTTTACTTTATATCCTCATTTTTTTTGAATAATCCCATCTCTTGAAAAGCCTGCTGTATTTGTTCTCTTACAATTGCTCTGATTTCATCCTTTGTAATCAGATCTTCTTTTTTGGCCACATTTAGATCATCCAGCACCTTTGCAACCTCATTTTGAATCAGCTTTTTTAGCTCTTCCCTTTGCTCTTGGCCTCTCTTTACAAGTTCGGCCGCAAACTCCTTGGCGTCTTTTTTTGCCACCTCGCCTTTGCTGACCAGTTTTTCCACTAATTCCTCCACTTTTTCTCGGGAATACAACAAAAGCCCTAATCCTAAATCGATTGGCTTTTCAAATGCTTTTAACATGATACACACTCCCTTCATCCTCTTCTTTATATGCTTGCCGCTTATCAGCAGACAAGCATTGAAGCCACTTTGCAAGAATGGGAATTCTGGAGCCTGCAACGCGAACTACCAACCACCCTCTAGGAGTGGTGGCTTCGTGAGAAGTTTGGTGGTCTAAGCTACCCTTATTCTCACATGGTGTTTCACACACCCACTACTGACTATCCGCCCAACCGCCGACTCGCCAGCTACTTTGAGTCTTGTACATTAGCCATCACCTGGGAAATATTATATCACATTTTTAGCAATTCATCCCCATCCATTTTGTAGAATGTGGAGTCTTCTTGCTGTTATTAAATTTTTTGATAATCCTCATGACTGAGCATAAGCATCCATCTTAAAAGTTAATTATAGTAACCCTCTCATCTACCTTCAAGTGAAATTAGTGCTGCTCCAAGTGCTCCAATAATCTGTGGTTCAAATTGGATTATAAGTTTTTCACCACATACATTTTTAACTCACTTCCCTTACATAGAAACGGCTCTTTCTTTAAAGATGTCTAAAATTCCACGGAACTTGGAGTAGCGGTTTCTGCCTCTTGGTATATAAATTACTACAGAAAAACAAAAAGAGGATGAACCGCTTAATGGGAGTATATCACAATGCTAAGATCATTGCCAAGAATATTTCGTCCTAAAGATTTTTTACAACAACACTTACCAAAAATCTTAAAAAATCATACTAGACAAAAACAGATTAAATGATTATAATGTAATCTAGGATCCAGTGTAGGACACCTGGTTGGAGGTTTAAGTCCTCTCGCCTACACCATCATGCGGCAGTGGCTCAGTGGTAGAGCGTCGCCTTGCCAAGGCGAAGGTCGCGGGTTCAAATCCCGTCTGCCGCTCCATTTATTTCTGACAAAAATTTAAAACTATGCGCCCATAGCTCAGCTGGATAGAGTGACAGACTTCGAATCTGGAGGTCGCAGGTTCGAATCCTGCTGGGCGCACCAGAAAACCAGGGTTCTTAAGCCCCTGGTTTCCTCATTTGTTGAAAAAATCCTTTGCAAATACTTCAAATTCAATTCCACTCATCTTATCGATTGTTTTCATCTTGTCCTTACTTGTGGCCACTTTCACATTTATAGATTTTTCAAACACGCTTTCCCTAAATCTTCGCCATAATTCTTGCAATAAAACAAGGAGAATAGAAAAAGACGTAATGGTTATAACAAAAACTATCATTTCAAATTTTAACATAGTCTCCTCCTTATGCAATTTAAAATCTTGCTACCCTTATTCTCACAGAGTGGTTCACACACCCACTACTGACTATCTGCTCAACCACAGACTCGCCAGCTACTTTAAGTTTTACACAAAAAAATAGAGGCATTGCTGCCTCTCATTTCTGATTACCCTATATACCTCTCCCTAAGCTATCTACAGTTTTTGCAAATTCAAAAACTTATACCATATGCTTCCAATACCCAATTTGGCAGGCTAAAACGCGCAGTTTTAAGCGGATCCACAACTTGAGAAACCTCCACGTTGCCCGTTATGCTAAACAGCGTAGATATCTCCTCTATTGGCAACGTAGTGAATCGTTTAAATATGTCCGCCATATCATGAACCGCCATGGAAACCGCTGTATCCAGAGATTCATGCGATGCTATTGTGGCTGTCACATCTTTTGTCCTCACAAGAGGATTGTTCAGCTTCCAACCCTTCAATATTCTAAATTTCACTGTAACAGATCCAGCTACTTCAACGCCTGACACTCCTACTTCGCCATCGCCCATCACGGCATGCAGATCGCCAAGAGCAAACAAGGCTCCCTCAACGAATACCGGTAAATAGAGTTTTGCGCCTCCGCCAATTAATCTGGTATCCATATTGCCCCCATGAGGCCCAGGCGTGCCACAATTTACGCTGCCTTCCTTAGGTGCGACGCCGATTACCCCTATCATGGGTTTAACCGGAATAGAAATGTTTGAAGCAAGCACAACTTTGCCTTCTTTTATATCAACTACCCGTGAATAAAGCCCTTCCATCAAATCTCCCAGCACGCCCAAATCTTTACCAGTCGCTATGACGCCCCTATCGGCTATTTCAATTTTTTTGATTTCAACCTCTAAAACATCCCCTTCCTGGGCGCCTTCAACGTAAATCGGGCCGGTTGCCGGATTTATTTTGTCCCAGTCCATGGCTTCCAGCCTGTCATCATTTGTCTTAATCTGATTGAAAAAACAATCCGAGGTCTCAAGCTCTACCTCATCGCCCTCTTTCACAAAAAGTACAGGCTTGTTATCTCTTGAAAAACTGAATATATAATGCTCGTGTGATACTCTATAGCTCATTCGCTCAACTCCTTTCCATAAATTCCAGACATTCGGGAATCAATTAAACAGCAGATTGATTACTCTATTTTCACGCCTAGGGTATTCTCCATCTCCTTCAAGGCAAACTCGTGAGCCTCCTGGCTAAATGACGCTACTCCCTCCTTTATAACCGTCACGCTGTAGTTTCTCATCCTAGCATCAACCGCCGTATACAAGACGCAGATATTGGTGCAAACGCCCACGAGCACTAATTCTGAAATTCCCATCTCTCGTAACGTAGCATCAAGGTCTGTTCCAAAAAACGCACTGTATCTCCTTTTCGGTATAATGTAATCTTCCGGTCCAGGTGATAGCTCCTCCACAATTTTTGCTCCTCTAGTACCTCTTATACAATGTGGTTTAAACATATTAAACTCGGCATCACCAGGTCTATGATTGTCACATATGTATATGATCGGGATTCCTTCCTGCCTTGCGCTGGAAATGATAGTCTGGATCCTCTTGGTCACCTCTTGTGCCGCTTCACCAATGTAGAGCGCTCCGTCAGGCTTGATAAAATCGTTCAGCATGTCTATAACCAAAAAAGCTTTTTGAGTTTTCAAAGAGCTTCCCTCCTTAATTTTATTCATACTATCATTTCAATTTAAAATTGTGAGATATGGTATTACCTCGTCAAATCCTTAAGGTGAATGAAGGCCATCTCATTTACACTGCAGAAAATAATACTAAATTGCTGCTCTATCAAGTGATACTTCTCTAACATTGTACCATTATTGTACTACACAATTGAATACCACATCAATAGATTCATCAACATAAATTAACAAAATAAGAGGCCTTCTCGCAAGGCCTCTTATATTTTATACTTTTGCTATTATTTTTTAAAAATCACATGACGCGTGTGGGGATGATGGCATCAATGATGCCGATAATCAAAGCCGCCACAATAGCTCCGAATACGTTGATCTCCATCCCCGGCACGATAAACTGTGTCAGATAAATAATCAATGCCGACAACAGAAATCCCGATATACCCCGTCCAAATGGCGAGGCATCGATCTTAAACAGCTTCTGTATCAGGTAATCCAAAAGGGCAATCACAACCGCTGCCAGCAAAGCTGTGCCGAATCCCATATTGGAAAATCCGGGAGTCAGCAGCGCTGTCACCATCAGCACAATGGCAGCGACTACAAAGCGGATGATTATACCTAACCAGCTTCTGCCGCCTTCGTTCCTTTCAGTCTGCCTGTTTTCCATTCCTTCAGCCATACTCACACTTCTCCTTTCATATTAAATTATTTATTGACTCATATTGCGCTTGACCGACTGCACTTGCCTTTCCATATCCATTGGCCGGTCATGGCGCTCATCAATTGTCATACTGGTAATAACCCGTTCGGCTCCCATTTGAAACGGGATGCTGTGAATCTGCCGAGCCAAGTTCATCAATTGGTCAAGATTGCCCTCTATTACTGTACCGGTAGGCGTAATTTGATATTTAAGTCCTTGCTGCTCTATAAGCTTGCAAGCCTCAGCCACATAGCTGCTGAAACTGGGCTGACCGGTGCCAACCGGTATTATGCTGATGTCTAATACTGGCACACTCTCACCTCCAACAATTTTCTATCCGTTATTTTTTCCGACTTTTAATTTTTCATCCCATCTTTTTAAATCATATTAAACCATAAAAAAAGGAAAGGATTGACTCCTTTCCTTTTTCCTGACACGTACTGAACCCTCCAATATTACTGATTTACAATTTCAGGACATCTTACTCAAGTGTTCGGTGCCAGGAATGAGCTCAGTCCAATATCACTGATTAACAGTTTCAGAACCGTCTGAACCATGTTCTTGTTTTGTATCCTGTAAACTATCCTCTTCTTTTATATCCTTATTCCCTTCTTCTTTATGATTCCCTTCTTCTTTATGCTCTTCCTCATTTTTATCAAGCTGCGCTAATTCTCCATCACCGCCCGATAAAGCGCCCTGTTCAGGAGCAAGCTCGACCCTCTTTCGCCTGACTACAAGCATTATAATGGAAAAGGCTATCAACAAACCTGCCAGCAGCTGTGAAACCCTGAAGGGCCCCCAATACAGGCTATCGGTACGAAGCCCTTCAATCACGATACGTCCACACGAATAGAGAAGCAGATAAAGCAGGAATATATCCCCCGGCCTTTTCCTCCGCTTTCTGTAATACATCAAAAAGATGAACACCAGCAGGTTCCACATCGATTCATAGAAAAAGGTAGCCATATGCCACTCTCTCTTTGCCTCTATGTATACAGCAAATGGAAACCACTGCCATGCCCTGTCGGTTACTATTCTCCCGTAGGCTTCCTGGTTAAAGAAATTGCCCCACCTGCCGATTGCCTGGCCAAGTATAAGGCTAGGCGATACAATATCCACCAGGTCCCAAAAATTCATCTTCCGCCACCGCGAAAATATCATAGCCGCCACGATGCCACCTATTACCGCACCGTATATGGCAAGGCCACCCTCCCAGATTTTAAATATATCTATCGGATTATCCTTATAGATATCCCACTGAAAAGCCACATAATACAGCCTTGCGCCTACAATGGCAAACGGGATGGCCAGGAGGGCAAAATCCAAAATCACCTCAGGGTCAAACTTAAGCCTCCTGGCATATCCCATTGCCAGGTAAATCCCTATGAGCACCCCCGTCGCAATGAGTATCCCGTACCAGTACACAGGGCGGCCAAAAATCTCAAATGCCACCGGATCCGGCCACATAAAACCTTCCCCCTTACCTTAAAGACTTCTAATTCGGCAATATGATGGATACGCTGCTGTGGTAATTTTCAAAAAACCTGTTGAAGTGGTCCTTGACCTGCCCATAGTTTATCTGCATCAGCCTCTCAATGTAATCAAATAGCCCTATATCCTTGAAAACCAATGACACAAACTGCACGCCAATGGTCTCCAGCGAGTTGAACATCCTTATATACTCCCCAATCTTCTTTTTCTTGATCCGGGAGAAATACTCCACATCCCAGGGTTCCTTCTTGAGCCTCTCTATCTCCTGGTAAACCATATCCACAACCTTTTCAGGATTGGGCGACTCACCGCCCATTATGATATGCCCGTAATCCTTTTCTCCGGTATACTCGGCGCTAAAAGACAGATCAATCAATCCTTCCTCGTACAGTTTGCTGTAAAGGTCAGAGCTTTGCCCCACCAGCATATCCAGCATGATGTCATTGAGTATCATCTTATCGAGCAAAGCCTGGCCCCCCTGCCCTACCTGAGTGTCTTTGAAGCCCAGCATAAACAGCGGCCGGGGTACCGGCAATTTATCCTTCACCATCTGGCTGGCCACCAGGGGAGGCTCATTGGGGTATATTCTCTTTATTTCCCCCTGTTTTGACACATTTTTATCCTTAAAATGGCGCTCCACCTGCTGTATAACTCTGTCGGCATCGATATCCCCTGTTACAAATAAAACCATGTTGGAAGGATGGTAAAAAGTCTCATAGCATTTGTACAGCATTTCTTTGGTTATTCTCTGAATGGATTCCACTGTGCCGGCGATGTCGTTTTTTACAGGGTGATTCTGGTACAGCCCTTTGAGCAGGTTGAAGAACACGCGCCAGCTGGGATTGTCCTGATACATGACTATTTCCTGGGTAATAATGCCCTTTTCCTTTTCTACCGTCTGGTCAGTAAAATAAGGGGTGCCCACAAAATTGAGCAGTATATCCAAACACTCGTAAAAATTTCCAGTAGATGTAAAATGATAGGCCGTCATGTTAAAGCTGGTAAAGGCGTTGGGGCTGGCCCCCAGCTTTGAAAAAGCGTCAAACACGCTTCCTTCCTCCTGCTCAAACAGCTTGTGCTCCAGAAAATGTGCGATACCCTCCGGCACCTTTATGGGCTGGTTCTCCCCAGGTACGACAAACTGATTGTCATTGGAGCCGTAATTTGCCGCATAAATGGCAAACTGCTTTTGATAGCCCTCCTTGGGCAGCACGTACACGTTTAACCCGTTTTTTAGCTTTGAATGTATCAGCTTTTCGTTTAATACGTCGTTTTTAATTTCCTTTCTCATGGACAATATATCCCCTCTTTCTATTTCTCAAAAAATATATGGTATCCAGCTTGACCTTACTGGAGATTTCCACCACTTGATCCATGGTAACACCCTTTATTTTTTCTATCAATTCCTCCAGCGTAACGTCGGAATCCATCACGCTGTTGCCAAGGTAATAGTCGATAAGCTGTGACGGCTGGTCCATGCTGCCTTTAAGCGAAGTGACCAGGGCATTGACGGCCCCTTCAAACTCCTGCTGCGTGATCTGGCCGCTTGCCATGGCATCCAGCTGTTCCATTATTATGTCCACCGTCTGCTGATACTTGTCCACATCAATACCAGCCCCAACGAACATGAGGCCTTTGAATTTCTCCAGCCGGGCGAAAGCGTAATAAGCCAAGCTGGCCTTCTCCCTGACATTGATAAACAGCTTAGAATGAGGACCACCGCCCAGAATGCTGCTGTATACCAGCAGGGGAAAATATTCCTTGTCAGCGGCACTTATATTGGTTCTAAAGCCCATGGTAAGTTTGCCCTGATTCACGTCCATCTCCTCTGTAACCGTCTTAGGAACTACCTGCAGCTTTTTGTAGGTAGTCTTGGGTATTGTCTTCACCTGCTTTCTCTCCACTGAAAAGCTGCGTTCGAGCAGCAATCTCACCTTGGCCGGGTCCACATCCCCCACCACAAACACGTCCAGCGGGCTGGTCTGCACGACATCGAGATACACGTTGTAAAGCCTGGCATCGTCCAGGTTCTCCAGTTCCTTTACATCACCAAACACATATCTGCTGTACTTTTCACCCTTGCACATCTCCTGAGCACATCTCTCCAGGCTGTACTGGATCTTGTCATTGACCAATGACTTGATCCTGTTCTTCATGTTTTCCTTCTCTTGAGCTACATAGCTCTTTTTAAAGCCGCCATCTTCTAAAACGGGGCGGTTAATCACCCGGTTTAAAAAATAAAAAGCCTGTGCCAGTATCCCCTGCTCTGCTAGGTAATCGTCGTTTACCACTTCCATGGAAAAGCGCAGTATCTGCCTTTCTCCCTTTTTTTGCACTCCCACGTCAAACAAGGCGCCATACAGGCTCTCCAGGTGCCGTTCAATGTCCTTTAAGGTCTCGAAGCCCTCGCATCCTCGCTTTAGCACCGCTGGAATTAAAGCGTTGTAGGTATAGTCCTCATCCAGGTCCCTGTGGAAGCAAAAACTTATGGTGACGGTTTTAAATTTCTTGGTGGGTAGAACCCACAGCTTCACGCCCTTGTCTACATCCATGTTTTCAATCCGCATATATTTACCTCCTGATTTGACGTAAATTCCCACAAAAAGAAAGCCACATTTTAAGCTTTACTTTATATTTTCGCCTCCGGCCCAAAAAATCCTCTAAAAATTATTATTCTTAGGGAAAATTTTTCTATACCTTTTTTGTATTTGCCATTGTCGTGGTGGTTGAGAATTTGAATATAAAAGGGCTTGTGAGGACGAATCTTGCGAAACATATATTGGACAGTTTGTGGTCGAAGTTTTTGTATTATTTGTCTTACAAGGCAAAGTAGTATAACGGGTTGTTATTTGTTGCGGAAAGGACATTCCCGTCGTCGAAGGTATGCAGCAAACGCGGGCATTATTATGGTGAACTTAGACTATGGGAGCGGGTATGGGAATGTCCCGTATGCAAAAGCGTACATGACAGAGACAAGAATGCAGCCAAGAATTTAAGGGGATATAGCGCGGCTTTGATAAAAGGAGTAGGGTAGGGACTACCCGAGTGGAGCTAACAGCAATCCTATCGGGTGAGGAACCCCGCCTGCGCATTTACTCGCTGGTGAGAAAAGGCAAAGGTTTGGTGGGAATGTTTAACGGATACTACAGAGACCCCGAGCGAACAAAGGAGGTGTGGCACGACGGCATAAATCGTGGCAAAGGGGTACAAACCGTTTCAGGAGCTCATCGCAGAGCTGCAAGACCACGTAAAGAAGACCACCGCACCCTATAAATATCCCAGGATAATCGAATTTGTCGACGAATTTCCCAAAACCATCAGCGACAAAATACGCAGGGTGGAAATAAGGGAAAGGAATAGCAAGAAGTAGGTTCAAAAATAAAAGGGATGTTCCTGGACTTGCCCAGGCACATCCCTTTTATAATATTATACATATCAGTCCTCCGCTTCCCTCGTTTATGATTCTCTGCAGGGTTTCTTGAATCTTGAACTGAGCATCCTCGGGCATCCTCATCAGCTTGTTGGCCAGCCCTTCCTTGACCAGCTCATGCAGGGACTTGCCGAATATGTTGGTCTCCCATATCTTTGCAGGATCGTTTTCGAACTCCTCCAGCAGGTACCTTACCAGCTCCTCGCTCTGCCTCTCTGTACCCACAATGGGAGATACCTCGGTCTGAATGTCTACGCGTATGAAGTGCAAGGAAGGTGCACTGGCTTTAAGCCGCACGCCAAACCGGCTGCCCTGTTTCACGATTTCAGGCTCTTCCAGCCTCAGCTCTTCCATAGAGGGCGGCACCACCCCATACCCCGTTTCCCGGACATCGCGCAGTGCGTTGGCAATTCGGTCATACTCCTTCTTGGCTATGGCCAGCTGCTTCATCAAGCCTATCAGCTGGTAATCACCTTCAATCTCATAGCCACACTCTTCGCCCAGCACCTTGTAAAACATGCCGGGCTTGACATCTATGTTGATGGCCACCTTCCCATTCCCCAGGTTTATATTGCTCACCCTGGGCGGCTCTATATGCTCCAGTTGCTCTTCTTGGCCACCAATCTTCTCTATGTCCCGCACCCTGTACACATCCTGGGTGATGCCCTTTACATATTCCAGTATGTATTTGACAAGCCAGTGGTCTTCATCAAGGCTCTGGACCCACTTGGGAACGTCGATCCGTATCTCGGTCAGCGGGAACTCAAAAAGCACCGTGCTCAATATGTTATGTATGTCCTCTGTAGTAAGGTTTAACACATCAAGGGCCAGCACCGGCACGTCATATTTCTCCTCCAGGGCATCCCTCAACATAAGGGTCTCTTGGGCAGTAGGATTTTTTGAGTTGAGGATTATTATAAAGGGCTTGTTGAGCTCTTTGAGCTCCCTGACGACCCTTTCCTCGGCCTCCACATAGTTCACCCTGGGAATGTCTGTGATGCTCCCGTCGGTGGTAACCACAAGGCCTATGGTTGAATGGTCGGTAATCACCTTTCTGGTGCCCAGCTCGGCCGCCTCTTCAAAAGGTATATCGTAGTCAAACCAGGGCGTGCGAACCATGCGCGGGCCGTCCCCCTCCATGTGCCCTATGGCTCCCTTGACCAGGTAGCCCACGCAGTCGACCATCCTCACCTTAAGATTGGCGGTCCCCTTTATAGTAATCTCCACGGCCTCATTGGGAACAAACTTGGGTTGGGTGGTCATGATGGTGCGCCCTGTCCCGCTCTGAGGCAGCTCATCCTTTGCGCGTTCCTTCTTAAACCCGTTTTCCATGTTTGGCAAAACCAGCAGTTCCATGATTTTCTTAATTAGCGTTGACTTGCCCGTTCGAACAGGCCCTACAACCCCTATGTATATATCGCCATCGGTTCGTTCAGCTATGTCCCGATACAAGTCAAATTTCTCCATCCGTCCCCCTCCTTTTCTTCTTGGCATCGTCGATATATAACGCCGTGTAACTTCGCCCAACTTCGGCCGAATCGAAACATCGCCTCATCCAACAGCCGTCCAATCACGATTTTGCATTAGTAATATATATTGGAGGGAGACAAAAAATATGACAAGTAGTCAAAAAAATGGCATTCCATCAAGGTGCATTACCATTTTATGTCCATACTGCTTACCACTTCTTCTATCTCATGGGTCTTGCTTCTCAACATCAGCTCGGTCACCGCTTCTTTGGGGTCCTTGCCCTCGAACAGCACATGATAGAGCTGTTCTGTTATAGGCATTGAGACACCGTGCTTCTTTGCCAGCTGATAAGCCGCTTTGCATGTAGTGACCCCTTCCACCACCATTCCAATGCTGTCCAACACCTCGTCAAGAGGTCTGCCCTGGCCTATGAGAATCCCGGCCCTTCTATTGCGGCTGTGCATGCTGGTACACGTCACTACCAGATCTCCTATGCCGGCCAGACCGGCAAACGTCAAAGGATGAGCACCCATGGCTTGCCCCAGCCTGGATATCTCGGCTATACCCCTGGTAATAAGCGCTGCCTTGCTGTTGTCTCCAAACCCCAGCCCATCGCTGATGCCAGCCGCCAGGGCAATTATGTTTTTAAGGGCTCCTCCCATCTCAACGCCTATGACGTCCGGATTGGTGTACACCCTGAATTTGGGACCCATGAAGACGTCCTGTACAAACTCGGCATCTTCCTTCCTGTAGGAAGCACACACCACAGCTGTAGGGATGTCGCGTCCCACTTCCTCAGCATGGCTTGGACCCGAAAGAACGGCAATGCGCGCAGCAGGTACTTCCTGTTCAACGACCTGCGAAAGGCGCAGAAACGTATCCATTTCAAGCCCCTTTGCCACGTTGACCACCACATGGCCTGAAGGTACAAAAGGGGCTATCTGCCGTGCCATACCCCTTATATACTGCGACGGTACAGCCAGTACCGTCAGCTCTGCACCCTTTAAAGCCTCCTCTACTGACTGAGTGGGAAACACATTGCTGGGTATCAGCACCCCCGGAAGATACTTTATATTCTCCCTTGCTTTTTCAATCTGCTCACATATCTCCTTTTCCCTCACCCACAGCTTGACCTCTATACCCTTCTTGGCCAGCATGGCGGACAACGCCGTGCCCCAACTGCCTGCTCCGATAATTGCGACTCTATGTACCATACGCAATCCTCTCCCCGTATTCTATGCTCCGACTCATACCCCTTCATTGTGTCTCTAGCTGCTGCCCGGCTTATTGCACTCTTGCCCGTTCACCCAGCTTATTTTCCTTCCCCTCTATCAGCCTGGATATATTGCTCCTGTGCCTGTACAAAGCCAGTCCCCCGACTAGCACTCCAAACAGCACCATCTTCCAATCATATCCGAACATGACCAGCAGTATGGGAAACAGAATAGCCGCCGTGATAGACCCCAGAGAAACGTACCTGGTTACGGCGATTATAATCACCCCTATCACAAAGAGTATGATGCTAATGAGGGGGAAGAGTACCAGCAGCACTCCAAACGAAGTGGCTATCCCCTTGCCTCCTCTGAAATTGAGAAATACCGGCCAATTGTGCCCCACAATAGCAGCAAACCCTGCCAGAGCAGCACCTGTCTCACCGCCCATCCATCTCCCTATGAGGGCGGCCAAAACCCCTTTCAGGATGTCAGCCAAAAATACCGCAATACCGGCTTTAACGCCCAGCACTCGAAGCACGTTGGTGGCCCCCGCATTGCCGCTGCCGTACTGCCTTATATCGATGTTTCTGACTATCTTCCCCGCCAAAAAAGACGGCGGAATGCTGCCCAGCAGGTAACCTGCAAGAACGGCAATAAGCAGCTTCACGCTCGCACCTCCCAAATTCCTACCTTTCCAACCCCTTTATCTCTTCTTTAACTTCTCTGGCGCACCAGCAACCTTATGGGAGTTCCAGTCAGGCCGAACGTTTTGCGCAGGTAATTCTCCAGATACCTCTGATAGGAATCATGCATGAGCTCAGGGTCATTGACAAACAGGACAAAGGTGGGTGGCTTGACCGAAACCTGAGTCGCATAATAAATCTTGAGCATCCTGCCTTTTTCCGAAGGCGGAGCAGCCACGGCCACCGCGTCCGAGATGCAGTCGTTGAGCACCCCAGTGGAAACCCGCATGGTATACCGGCTGTACACCTCATCCACCAGCTCTAAAACTCTATGTACCCTTTGGCCCGTCTTGGCCGATATAAATACCATAGGAGCATAGGCAATAAAGCCCAGCCTCTGCAGGATGCGATTCTTGTATTCCTCCATCGTATAGGTATCCTTTTCTACCAGGTCCCATTTGTTGACCACTATCACCGACGCTTTCCCTTCATCGTGCACCAGGCCGGCAATCTTGGCATCTTGCTCAGCCACCGGCTGGGTGGCATCAAGCATGATGAGGGCAACGTCGCACCGCCTTATAGCGGCCAGGGCCCGGAGTACGCTGTAACGCTCCAGAGCCTCATTTATGCGGCTTTTCCTGCGGATCCCAGCCGTATCGATGATCACGTATTCCTTGCCTTCCATCTCAAAAAGAGTGTCGATAGCATCTCTTGTGGTGCCCGGAATATCGCTCACTATGACCCGCTCTTCGCCTAGGATACGGTTTACCAGCGAAGATTTGCCCACATTGGGCCTGCCCACTACAGCTATCTTTATTATCTGGTCTTCTTCCTCTTCAACCTCTTTATCGGGCAGGTGTTTCACCACCCTGTCCAGAAGGTCGCCTATCCCCCTCTTGTGGATTGACGAAATGCCAATGGGCTCACCCAATCCCAGGCTGTAAAATTCCAGTACCATCGACTCATCCTCATAGTTATCGATTTTGTTTACCGCCAGCACCACAGGTTTCCGTGTTTTGCGCAGGAAATTGGCTATTTGCAGGTCAGCCGGCGTTACCCCCACCTGCCCATCCACGAGAAAGATAATCACATCGGCGGTATCTATGGCAATCTCCACCTGTCGCCTTATATGAACCAGCAGCTCATCATCGCTTTCGGTGTCCAGGCCTCCTGTATCTACCAGAGTAAATTTCCTGTTCAGCCATTCGGCATCGGCATAAATCCTGTCACGGGTCACCCCCGGCTGGTCATCCACTATGGATATCCTCTTGCCAACAATTTGATTAAAAAAGGTGGACTTTCCAACGTTAGGGCGACCCACAATGGCTACTATGGGTTTATCCATCTCTCCATCACACCCCTCTTTCAACGGCATCTGTCTATCTTTGATATGCTATCTTTGATACGGTTTCAAGGAGCTCTCTGCCATCTACAGGAACCGGGATAACGGGAACACCCAGCGATGCGCTTAAGCTTTCCAGGGTGATATCGTCCAAAAACACATCTTCGCCTCTGCGGAGCATGGTAGAGGGTATGAGCAGTGCCTGTCCCAAATCTTTATCCTTAAGCTGGGCTATCATATCCCCTCCCGTTATCAGCCCTGCCACCGTAACGCTCTCGCCAAAAAAGCAGTTGACAACGGGATAAACATGCACAGTCACTCCCATGGCCTGCTGCACCCTGTCCATCAGCGCCCTTATGGTGGGATAGGCCGATACTCCTGTAGCCACCGAGATCTCCCTTACAGCCACTCTTCTGCCGCGATAATCATCGATGGCCTCATCGAATTCACGAACCAGCTTAGCTATCAATCCTACCCCGTTCTCGATCTGAGGAAAGTCCTCGTATTCCTCATAAGGAGGAAATTCTTTGCCGGCCAGGATATAGAACTCATCAGCCGCAAACACAAATGCGGTATCGCTTTCTTTACGGCATTTCCTCTGCCACTTTTCCACCTGCTCCAGAACCCGGGCGGCAGACTCCGCATCAAAGGACAGTATGTCCTCAAGCCCCTGACGGTATTTGGTCAGGCCAACGGGCACCACCGCCACCGACTTTACTATAGACCTCATGTTCCACAGGTCGGATAGCGTGCGCTCCAGCTCTGCACCATCGTTCCAGTTGCGGCACAGCACGATCTGACAGTGTATAGATATACCCGCCTTTTCAAACTCCTTCAAGATGTTGAGTACTTCTCCCGCTCGCTTGTTTCCCATCATCCGCTGGCGCAGCTGGGGGTTGGTGGTGTGCACCGAAACGTACAGAGGGCTTATATGCCTAGACGTTATTCGCTTTACATCCTTTTCGGTCAAGTTGGTAAGGGTTATATAGTTTCCCATCAAAAAGGATAGGCGCCAGTCATCATCCTTATAGTAAAGGGTGGAGCGCATGCCCCTGGGCAGCTGATCTATAAAACAAAATATGCAACGGTTACGACATGCCCGCTGCCTGTCCATGAGGGGCTGCTCAAAAGTCAGACCTAAGTCCTCGTCAAGGTCCTTTTCGATCTCCAGCTCCCATACCTGCCCGTCGCTCTTCTCTATAGTAATGTTTACCTCCTCGCTGCTCGTCCATTCCATATAATCCAGGATATCCTCTACCGCCCGCCCGTTGATGGCCACCAAAAAATCTCCCGGCTCTATACCCATCTCTTCAGCAATGCTGCCGGCCTCTACCCCTGCAATCCTGTGTTTTTTAATCAGCTCCAACCTCTCCCCATTTTAAAATTTATTAGCTGTTTATAGCACCTGCTACTAAATATGGTCACACTTCTATTATCATGCAAAATCGGCGTCAAGTCAATAACAATCGTTTCGTGCAGCAAGAGTCTGCTTGACCCTGGTCACCAAATCCACCAGAAGTGGATAGCTCCTCCTTATACCCCATATGGTCATAGGCCTGCCTATAAACGGAATGCCCAGCTTTCTGGATGTGACCCCGCCTATGGCGGTCATGGGATGAAGCTGCACCAGAGCGCTGACAAACAGCACTTCCCGCTGCGAAATACCACTGGCGTTGAGATAACTTTTAATGGCGGGTATGACCACGCTTTTCCCATCCTTCATCCCCACAACGTAAACATCCCATCCCAGGTCATCCCGTCCCATGTATATCGGCGTGCCTAGCTCTTTACTATCCATTTTATCATAAAAGGGTATGGCTTTAAACTCGGAAGTTTCGGGTATACGGTCATGGGGGAGATAATTCAAGTGGATGGAAGCGCATGTGATGGATGTATGAGCCCCTCCATAGCAGTGATAAAACAGGACTCCCACCCGTTTCACCTCTCTTTGTTACTTTGCCTGGCCTCCTTTAGCCTTTGCTTTTCCTCATTGACAGCTTTGGCCAGGCATCTGTATTTATGCCCAAACCAGTAATAAAACAGCTTTTCACAAAACCGGCTGTTGACGCCGTGTGCCAGCAAAAAGCCTATAACCCTGGGCAAAACCCCTTCTATCCTTCCCACATCAATATGATAGAGCTCCTCGTCCAGCTTAAATATTCTATTCATGTGCGTCTGGGCTCTCTGTATGACCGAAAAAAACCTTTTGCATCCAAGTGCATATATCTCCCTTAGCTCTTCATCCACTCCTACGTATATTAAATTCCCGTACTGTTCTCCGTATAAGCGGCACATCTCAAAATGTCCTTTTATGAGCTGATTGTTTGGAAGCCTGTCGCCCTTGTATACCCCTGCATGAAGTGCAGCCATCAAGTATGCTCCATAAGTTCCCCTGTAACCGCAGTATATGACTTTCAACTCCGGTTTCTCCTCTCTCAAAACTTTTAAATTAAAGCCTAAAATTATTGATTTTAAAGTCTATTTTGCTGCAAAATCAAAATTTAAACTCATAATGAAATTACGCAACCCCTATACACAAGACAACATCTGCACCATTGGGACAATGTAGACCTTTACAAAACACAAAACCGAGCTGCTGGACCTGCCAGCAACCCGGTTACCGGTACCATCATTCCCTCTTTTGCTGGTCATCATCCTTACCGGAATTCCCCGTAATCTTTGAAAACATCTCTCTCGGTCCACCGCTCAGTACCATAAATATCCCTGTTCCAAAGGCCAGAAACAGTACCAGCCACAGTATTCCCCTTCCACTACCGCGTTGAACTTCTTCATCTATAGGCCTCGGTCGGTAAGTCCCCTTGTCCTCGCCTTCTTGGGTCTTACCCTGTATGGTACCCCCGAACATGGCCTTGTCCACCACATCGGCCATATGCCGCGCCGACCTTTGCGCCGATTCCTTGCTGTTTTCGTGGGTACCAAACTCAAATATCAATGAGCGCGGGGAAAGCTCCTGATTGTATGCCCCTGCCCCTATATATATATCCTTTATAAGCCCGGGATATACTTTATCGGCCACTGCCTTGATCTTGTAAGCCAGCTCCTCGTTGGCCTTTCTGTTCTGATTCCTTGAGCCCACCACGATTCTAACCTTGGTCATGGGCTGTCCCGCCACTCTGGTAACGTAAATGCGGCCGGGTACGGCATCCCTGTGTATATCAAAGATAGCGGCAACCGGCGAATACTGCCTTATCAGGTTGATGGCCGTCTGCCTGGAACGCCTGTATGCCCCGGCATCATGGGGGTCGTGGGGTGTTTTGTCAAGTACCACGTTAATTCCTCTCTCTCGTAAGGCATCTCTGAAGGCCTCAGCCACATCAAAAATGCCTCCACCACCAGGTCGACTGTGGGTACCATCCGATGGCGCATAGGATTCATCGCTGTGCGTGCAGTACAGCAGTATATTCCCCCTCTTATCAACCTGTGGTGCCAGCGCATCCACCGAATCTACAAGCTCCTCTATTTCTGGGAGCTTAACGTCACCCATGTATTTGAGTACAGCTCTCTTTTTTTCTTTATCCACCGAAATGACGGAATAACGCTTGTTATCGCTGCTGATGTATTCATCCTTTACCAGTACTTCTCTGGCCATCATGGTCAGCTCTTTGCCCGCCTCATCAATCAGGGTATAGTACCCCGGCTCTTTTTCGAACCAGTCGTCGGCACATACATTGGGAGCGTAACAGCTCATGGCAATGGCAATCAAAAAGCACACAACTACAACCTTGCTCATTTTCCTACTCATTTCCATCACCTCCCGCATTTTCACCGCCTTCCCCGCCTTTTTTCATAAAAGAACCGTCCTGATAGACCATGGCTTTTTTGGCCGTTCCACCCTGTATTCGCTCGCGAAACTCTCCTACAACCTCTGCCAGTATCACCGCCAGCAAACCTGCAATTACCACAGCATCCACCGCTCCTGCACCGCCCAAACGAATTCTAGTTGGAATACCCCTCAACATGTTTTCAATCCACTGGGCCAAGTCTGCCAGAAGCACGCCCAGCACGCCAGCTATGAAAGAGGCCCTGCGTGAGCGTCCAAACAGATACCCAATAATTCCGGCGATGACACCATAGACATAATTGGGATCAATCATAATGGTCTCAGGCTCTGAAGGCATATAGCGCCCGGCAAGATATACTCCTAAAGCCGATAGCACAGCCGCTATAGCTGCTCTGGCTCTTTCCATTCCCGTACCGGCTTTGGCAAACAGATATATGACTAGGATAAGCGGAACAACAGCTCCGCCGATATTTATATAGAAATTCCTTCCCAGCGGTATGTCCGGGATGAGGCTGCCTACAAATATGGCTACCATAAACAGAACAGCCGTTTTATCGCTCAAGCGCATCCTATCCAGTATGCGCTGGCCAATGCCAAAGAGCACTAAAATGGTCGCTACTATAAGGAGCGTCAGTCCCAAAGGCATTGTACTCCACCTTTCCTTTAACTTTTATTTGTTTTCCATTTTATATTTCCCTGAGTACAAGCCTTATATTCTTTTATTGAAACACGTACAGCATTTATAAAGCTCACCTTTACCTCCAACAAAAAACTCCTACAAATAACATGAATTTGTTATTTGTAGGAGTTATCGGCACTTTCGCGCATTTACGGCGAACTCCATCGCCTGGCATTTAATTTTAACCATATTAATATAATCCACATTATCTAGCAAGGCAACAGCTACACAAATCAATAAGGCTTGCATATGATCTCATGTATCCTGGTCTCAAGAATGCTGCTGGCATGGGATGGTGTGAGTATCACTGCGGTATCAGCGCCCTCGCTGGTACCACCCACCGCGATTATAGGCTGGCCGTATGGGATCAGGCCCGCATCCAGAGCCATGACGGCTATTTCCACACATACTTTGACTCCCTGACCAAACATCCTAAGGGTGTGGGCCATTATCTCTACCGGATATGTACCGCCAAACTTCCTGCTCAATCCCCTTTCTGCACCGCTCAGCACATGGGTTGTGGTAAGGACCTTGAGGCCGGATGCTATGAGCTGCTGACGCACTTCGTCGGGCATCTCGTTTTTGCCCTTTTCGCTAAATCCGTTTACGTGCGTCACGCACACCACTTCTAAGTCCTTTGCATCCTTAAAGAAACTAGCGGTGTACCCCGAGCAGGATGCCACAACCATATGGCGTATTCCCCTCTCCCTGGCGGTTTTTAAGGCCAGCTCCACCGTCTTTTCGGTGTTGTGCTTGCCCTCGGTTTTAAAATACACTTTGCATCGCCCCCTTGCTCATTATCCACGCAAAACTTCATGCAATTCACACTTTTAAAGCTCTGCTAGCAACTTCCCCTGCTGCCCCCCGCTCTCCCCAATTTTTTAAACCAACCCGTCTGCACTGTTTTTTAAACTCTCCAGAATTTTGAACTGATTCCAGGGATAACAATCGGGTGGAAAGCTCTTGAACACCATGTCTTCCTTTAAAGTGGGGTGAACGAGTTTGATTGCCGTAGACCACAAAGCAAGCTGTTGCCCCGGTCTGTTTACTTCCTGGCCATACTTTTGGTCCCCATACAGCGGGAAACCCTCGAACGAAAACTGAGCCCTTATCTGATGTGGACGGCCGGTGATCAGATTTACCTTCACCAGGCTTAAAACCCCGGTGTTTTCAGCGGCATCCAGGCTCTCCAGCACCTCATACTCCAGTATAGCCTCTTTTGCACCTTCTCTAGGCCCTTCAAAGCAGCGCACCGTATTGGTGGCACTGTCCTTATAAAGATAATGCTGAAGCCTCCCCCTTTCCGGTGGCTTTCCCCGCACCACTGCAAGGTAGACCTTCCCAAAGATTCTTTCGCGCACCTGGTCGGATAACCTGGATGCGGCCTTGGAGGTCCTGGCAAACACCATAACTCCTCCCACCGGGCGATCCAGACGGTGAACCAGGCCCAGATAGACGTTACCCGGCTTGTTGTACTTCTCCTTTATGTACTGCTTCAGCACCGATAGAAGGTCGGCATCGCCGGTCGCATCTCCCTGCGTTAGCATATTCACCGGCTTTTCCACCACCAGAAGATGGTTGTCCTCATATAAAACCTTTACATCGCTATTAAGCTGCATTTTCACCCAATCCCTACTTTTTAATTTATAATTGTTCACCTAGCTTCCATACAGTTACATATTCCTAATTGTAACCATTGTTGGCTTGACACAGCACACCAATTATTCTACCTCATACAGCCAATTATTTTGCCTCTACACAGCTTATGTATACTCTCCTGCGCCTGGGGCCATCGAATTCGCAGAAATACACGCCCTGCCATGTACCCAGTACCGGCCTACCGTTTGAGATGATGATATGGCAGCTTGAACCCATGCAGGAAGCCTTTATGTGCGCATGGGAGTTCCCCTCAACATGCCTGTAATCCCCGTGTGGTGGGAAGGCCCTGTCCAATGCCTTTATAATATCATGCACCACGTCGGGATCGGCGTTTTCGTTGATGGTTATCCCGGCTGTGGTATGGGGACAGAACACCACCGCTATGCCGTTTTGAACACCGCTCTCCCTTATGGCCCGCTCCACCAGATGTGTTATGTCGACAAACTCTTCAGCTTTGCTGGTCGAGATGGAGTACTCAAACAGGTTACCCACTTTAGCACACCTCACACTTAAGATTTTATTGTAAAAAGTCTATTTTGCTGCTTAAAACAAAATCCGCAATTTTGAAGCAAAATCACTTTACTGTCTCATGTGCGCAATATGGACACTTCGCCAACAAAAGATATCACCACAACACTGACAAAACAGCACCAACAAAGCGTCGGCGCCGTGGTTCGCATCCAACTGTAACATCCATCAGCTTTATCTCTACCAACAAACAATTCTCCATTATCTCCTATTATTAGACTCTACCACTTTTTTTACCTTATTTCAATAGAAACAAAACCCCCCTTCAAAAGCAGGGGGGGTATTATTTTCGGCTTATTTATTGTCTGGCTTGTAAATCAACGCTTCCTCATCGATGTACAGCTCACAGGGCATGGGCTTATTCTCCCGCTTCTCAAACCCGCTCAATACCTCTATCCTATACATCGAAGACCTGTACCAGTTGAGCCGGGGTTTTACCTGTACAAATGCGTAGTCATCCCTTATGCTCCCCAGCAGGTAATCCCAGTTGACATAGTGGTTGAACTCGTGAATTATGTCGGTAATGGCTACGTTAAACTTATTCACCAGCATTTGCTGGAAAAGATTCCACTTTTTTAGAGAAGACTCGGTACGGGTCAATCCAAAGTATCCTGCACAGCCCTCACCGCGGAGCCCGGTAAGCCCTCTGGTCATGCACACATCGAGCGCCTCCAGAGTCTCCGGCGGATCGGTGTTGAATGTATCGAAACGCCCCACATACTGTTCGGGAAGCTTATCCCTGAAATCGTACTTTTCAGCCTTCACAGGCAGCCCCAATTCTCTGGCCTTTTTATTGATGTACTCAACCAATCTGTCGTCAATCTCCAGGACTACCACTTCTTCCGGTAATCCCGATAGCCCTGCAGCAATGCTGAGCAGGTCGTCATCCCCCAGCACCAGCAGCTTTTTCCCCTCCAGGTCTCCCCTCTCAGCGATCAGGGCTATCCTGCTCACAACCGTCCGCGTGGTCACATATCCCTGGTCATAGTCTAAAATGGCTTCGGGCCTATCAACAGTCACCTCATCAAATTTTTGGGCCAGTTCACTCAAAGCCTCTCTCCAAATCCCTCGGCCCTCACAGGTGGGACATGTATAATCCTTTTTGGCAAATATTCTATTATCGCTTAAAAACTTTTCCCCTTCCGGCGTTAAGATTATATCTCCTTGTTCGCCGATGTTTACCAAACCCCGGCTTCTCATAGCCTCTACTATCTCTGCAACCACGTTAAAGGGCTTCTGTGACGCACAAACTATCTCCCAGAAATGAGAGGTTCTAGCCAGTCCCGACATTACCTTTTCAACATCACGCACAGTGGTTTCAACCTGCGTCTTTTGATGGACCTGCTCCGCTATTTGTTGAACGTCCACGCAATCACCTCCTTTGGGATTTAAAAAGGACCCTGCTTAATACAAGGTCCAGTCTAAGTATCAAATTCCTATTGGACTTGATACCACAGCGTTAATCATTATACAAATTTCTTCTTAATAAGTCAAGAGAATACTGATAATTTGTATTGTATCACCTGGTAAGTCTTTTAAAGTTTCCTGCAAATCCATCCTTAATAGAGGTAATATTGTACTCTGATATGAGGTTCCTGATCAATCCTTTTTCCCTGGTGTTATTATTCCTTTCTTGACCATAAAAAGCATCCTCCTATGTATTTTTTATTCTAATAGAGGATGAAATTTTACAATAAAATATTTTACAACTATATCTTCAAAGTAATTACCAATTATTTCATTGTTATGACACAAAGCCCATCCTTTAGCTGAATTTGATATTGAATATAATTTTTCTTTGGACTTATTATCCTTTACAATATCTTATCTAATTCCTCTTCTTCGGTAGATGCCAGCGGAACAGCTATTGACTTAGAAAGCCCACTTTTAATCTTCCTTCAAAATTCCACCTCACTTTACCTCAATCTGCCAACAAATTGAAAAATTTGTAAGCTATTTTGCTGTTTGGATTAAGTGGCAAGTTCAATGTTTGAATTTTTATACGAATTCAGGACTTTTAAAAAGTTATACAGCCAACAGCAAATACATAAAAAATTCTCCTTTCTGGTTCAAATTATCCAGAAAGGAGAATTGATCCATAACTTTACTAATAATTAAATATGTTTTGTCAAGTACCATCATGGTAAAAAATAAAATAACTTACCAGCCTCTCTCCGCATACCTGTCCTTTTCGTCCAATTTATCGATCTCCAAACCGTACATGGGCTCGCCCAAATCCTCCGACACCTCTGCCAGCACCTTTGGATCGTTGTAGTGCTTGACCGCCTCGACTATCGCTCTGGCCATCTTCTCGGGGTTGGAGGATTTGAATATGCCCGACCCGACGAACACTCCATCGCATCCAAGCTGCATCATGAGGGCCGCATCAGCAGGGGTGGCTATCCCTCCCGCGGCAAAGTTGAGAACCGGAAGTCTCCCATGCTGGGCCACATACTCCACCAGGTGGTAGGGGGCCCCCATCTCCTTTGCTGCCACCATCAGCTCCTCGTCTGTCATACCCTGCAGGCTCCTTATCTCGGACATCATGGTCCTCACGTGGCGCACCGCCTCGACCACGTTGCCGGTACCGGCTTCACCTTTGGTCCTTATCATAGATGCCCCTTCGCCTATCCTCCTCAAAGCCTCGCCCAGATTTCGCGCACCGCACACAAAGGGCACCTTGAATGGCTTTTTATCGATGTGGTACCGGTCATCGGCCGGCGTCAAAACCTCGCTTTCGTCGATATAGTCGATGCCTATCGCTTCCAGTATCTGTGCTTCCACAAAATGGCCTATCCTCACCTTTGCCATAACGGGTATGGACACCGCCGCCTTTATCTCCTTAATCAGCTTGGGGTCAGACATCCGGGCTACACCACCATGTCGCCTTATGTCGGCCGGCACCCTCTCCAGAGCCATCACGGCAACCGCCCCGGCTTTCTCTGCAATGACAGCCTGCTCGGGCGTCACCACATCCATTATGACCCCGCCCTTTAACCTCTCGTTTAGCTCCTTGTTCTTCTCAAAGACCTGCTCCATAACAAATCCTCCTCCACACAATTTTTTATAGGCTAAATCAGTAAATTGTTGCGATACAATTGTTTTTATTGTATAATTGTATTGTTAGTGTTATTAAATCACAAAAATTGTTATGTTGTCAATACGCAGCGAGATAATTTTTGTAATTGTTAAAACTTGGTTTAATATAAAGCCACGGCAAAAAGTAGAGCAAACAAAGGATTTAAGCGACACAAGGTGGACTGTTAACTCAGTGCCTCCCGAACTAAAAGTTGGATACTAAAAAGGCATATAAAAGGTAAAGCTTTGAGTGTAGAAGGAGGTAACAACCTGTGGATAAGAAATTATCAATATATTTGGACGACAGCATTGATACGCCTTTGTACATCCAGCTTTTTCTGCAGCTCAAAAACCTGATTGTAGAAGGGGTTTTCCGGCCAAACGAGAAGCTTCCCCCCATCAGAAAGTTGGCGCAGCAGCTGAGGGTAAACACCATAACGGTGGTCAATGCATACAAAAGGCTTGAAAGCGAAGGGCTGGCCTACTCCATAGTGGGCAGCGGAACATATGTCGCTTCCTCCACCAGGCATGAGCAGCCATTACAGCCCCGGGATGAAACCGAACACTTGAGAATGATGGAAAAGGGGCAGATACAGGTCAAGGAGGATACTATAAACTTTGCAAGTACCACGCCTACTCCTGATCTGTTCCCCGTCGACAGCTTCAAGGCTCTCATCAACAGGGTTCTGGATCGGGATAAGGGCGAGGCTTTTGGGTATCAGCAGGTCCAGGGCTACCAGCCCTTGAGGCAGTCAATTTGCGATTATCTAAAAAACTTTTCCATAGACGTTCTGGTAGATGACATACAGGTGATCTCGGGAGCCCAGCAGGGAATAGACATCGTTTCAAAAGCCCTGATTGAGTACGGCGACTGCGTGTTCGTCGAAAGCCCCACTTACAGGGGCGCACTGGAGGCTTTCAAATCCAGGGGGGCCAAAATAGTCGAAATACCCATGCAGGAAGACGGCATAGACATCGAAACCCTGAAACGCAGCCTAGCCACATACAATCCCAAGTTCATATATATAATGCCTAACTTTCAGAACCCAACGGGGTATTCGTATTCGCACGAAAAAAAGCTGGAGATACTGAAAATAGCCCGTGAGCACAATACGTTTATCGTGGAGGACGATTTCCTCAGTGAATTGTCGTTCACCGGTGGCCATTCTCTACCCTTAAAATCGCTGGACAGGCGTCAGGTAGTGATATACATCAAGAGCTTCTCCAAAATATTCATGCCGGGGCTGAGGCTTGGTTTCATGGCTGTGCCCGAATCCTTGCGCGGCAGGGTTCTTGCAGCCAAGCATACGTCGGATATCTCGACCTCTGGGCTTATACAGCGGACGTTTGACCTGTATCTCAGAGAAAACATATGGATGGAGCATATAAACTACATGAAAGACAAGTACAAAAAGAGATATGAAATCTTTTTAGAGGCTGTAAGAAAGAGCTTCCCCAAAAGCGTGAGGTACAAAGCCCCGGGCGGAGGGCTACACATGTGGTTTGAACTGCCTCCAGGGTACAGCGACCAGGAGCTGTATGCCCGGTGCCTGAAAAGAGGAGTGCTCATAACACCCGGCTCCCTGTTTTACAGCGAAGGCGCCGACACAGGCCATTTCAGAATGAGCTTTGCGGCAGTACATTCGGAAAAAATAGAGACAGGGGTCAAGATAGTAGGAGAAGTCCTTCACGAATATTTGGGAGAAAGCACGGCTCCCGCCATACAAATCCAGGAGTACAGCCCATTCCTGTAAGCTGTGCATACTTCGTTTTCGAACCTGCACACCAGTTTATCCGAAAGTTCATTTGATATACAGCTGTACGGGCCTTAATCATTATGTTGTGGCTGCCGTCAAAAGCCAATAGAGGTCACTGTGCCATCCTCTTTAAAGCCTGAAGGTCCTTGATCCGCACCGAGGCTCGATGGAAGTCTATGATCCCTTCATCCCGCATGCTGCACATCTCCCTTGACAGGGAAGGCCGCGACACGTTCAGAAAATCTGCCAGCTCATTGCGATTCATGGGCAATATAAAGGTGGTCTCCCCTGTCTTTTTGTACTGTTCCAGCAAATATGTGCTTATCTTGCCCCGTATGCTCTTTATGGACAAATATTCCACTTTTCTGCTCAATGTAAGCGCCCGTTCAGACACCATCATGAGCATATTCTCGATGAGCTTCCTGTGCCAGGGGCACAGGTGTCTGCACTCCCCCACAATCTTCTGCCGGCTTATAAAAAGCGCCTTGCACGGCTGCTGCGCTTCAACGGTCACCGGCCACTGGGATTGCGAAGAAAAGGCCACGATTTCGCCAAACACATCCCCTGGCTTGAGCAGCACCATTATGACCCGCGTTCCGGCGATGTTTTCCTTGTAGGCTGCCGCCTCTCCCTCCAGCATGATCCCTATGCCTTGGAACTCTTCCCCGGCTACGGCCAAGTAATTCCCTTTACCATACTCCTTTATCTTTGGCTCAAGGCACTTCAGCATTGAAACAACTTCATCTTTATCAAAGCCTCTGAATAACTCGGCTCTGGAAAGCACTTCTACATATTTTTCAAACGCCATATGACCACCCTTTAATCTTTTTGTAACACCAGATACCGACACGCCGATTGTAATTATAATATAATAACCGCGGTAGGACAACAGAGTAGAAAACACCAACGCAATGAAAATTTTTGTAAAAGGAGGTAAAGATCTGTGATAAGGAAGATTGTAAAGATCGACCAGGAGAAGTGCAACGGCTGCGGCCTGTGCATAGATGCCTGTCACGAGGGCGCGCTGCAGCTCATAAACGGGAAAGCCACCCTTGTGTCGGAGTCGTACTGCGATGGGCTGGGGGCCTGCCTGCCGGAATGCCCCATGGGAGCCATCACCATCGAGGAGCGCGAGGCACAGCCCTTTGACGAGGAAGCGGTCAAGCAGCATATAATGCAAAAGATGGAAGGGACGCTGCCGTGTGGCTGCCCGGGCACACAGGTCAGGGCCATGGAAAGGCCTTCTGACATGTCGGCACAGCAGCAGGGTCAAGCACCAGTTGAGTCACAGCTGCGCCAGTGGCCATGCCAAATCAGGCTGGTACCGGCAAACGCGCCTTACTTCCGCAACGCCCATCTATTGGTGGCAGCCGATTGCACCGCATACGCATATGCCAGCATTCATCAGGACTTCATGCGCAACAAGATCACCATCATCGGGTGTCCCAAGCTGGATGATGTGGACTATTCAGATAAGCTGACCGACATCTTGAAATACAACGATATAAAGAGCATTACAGTTCTCAAGATGGAGGTTCCCTGTTGCAGCGGTTTGGCATATGCGGTGAGAGATGCTCTTATCAAGAGCGGGAAGATGATCCCATGGCGCGTGGTCACCATCTCGATAGACGGAAAGGCCATTGAAGACTGATTAAAACTGACAGGACAATGACCGATTAAAACTGGCATAGAATGACTATTGTAGATGATTTTGGAGACTGATTGAGACTGACAAGGCAATAACTGACTAAAACTAACATGGAACGACTACTGTAAACGATTTTAAGGAAGAGATTATAAAAGATAAATGCCGACACGGACTTTGAAAACAGAAACCGGTACTTTTATATGATAAATTTTCGAAGGGGGTTGATATGTTTATGAGCATGTTTTGCAATCAATGCCAGGAAGTAGCAAAGGGTACAGGATGCACGTTAAGAGGGGTGTGCGGTAAAACCGACGATGTGGCAAATCTGCAGGACCTTTTAATCTATGTGCTGAAGGGAATATCCGTCTATACCACAAAATTGAGAGAGGCAAGCATTAAGACGCCTGAAGCCGATAAATTCATCATTGAAAGCCTGTTCTCCTCCATTACAAACGTCAACTTCGACAAGAAATACTTTGTAGAGAAAATAACCCAGGCGCTTAGCCTCAGGGACCAGCTGAAAGAACAGGCGATGAATGCAGGCATAAAGCTGGACGAAAATCTCCACGATGCCGCTGTGTGGACAGGTAAAACTCTGGCCGACTTTGAGGCAAAAGCGATAACCGTGGGCCTGCTTGCCGAAGAAAACGAGGACATACGTTCCTTAAAGTCGCTGGTACTGTATGGTGTTAAGGGTATGGCAGCCTATGCATACCATGCTCGAGTCCTGGGATATGAGGATGATGAGGTGTACGGCTTCATGCAGAAGGCGCTGGCCGCGCTCCTTGACGACAGCCTAACGGCCGACGATCTGGTGGTACTGGCCATGGAAGCCGGCAAATACGGGGTTCAGGTTATGGCACTGCTGGATAAGGCCAACACATCCACCTACGGCAATCCCGAAATCACCAGAGTAAACATCGGCGTGAGAAACAATCCTGGCATTTTGGTAAGCGGCCATGACCTGAAGGACCTTGAGGAGCTGCTTAAGCAGACAGAAGGGACCGGCGTGGACGTGTATACCCACGGCGAGATGCTTCCCGCCCATTACTACCCGGCATTCAAGAAGTATGAACACTTCGTGGGCAACTACGGGAACGCCTGGTGGAAACAGGATAAAGAGTTTGAGAGCTTCAACGGGCCCATCCTGATGACCACTAACTGCTTGATACCGCCCAAGGATTCCTACAAGGACAGGCTGTACACCACCGGCGTAGTAGGCTATCCCGGAGTCAAGCACATTCCGGTTCGTGAGGACGGTACAAAAGACTTCTCCGAGATAATCGAGCATGCCAAGAGGTGTGCACCGCCTACCGAGATTGAGACCGGGGAAATTATAGGAGGATTTGCGCATAACACAGTGCTCAGCCTGGCCGACAAAGTAGTTGAAGCTGTAAAAGCAGGCAAGATTAAGAAATTCTTCGTGATGGCGGGATGCGACGGCAGGATGAAGAGCAGGGAATACTACACCGAATTCGCCAGAAAACTGCCGCACGATACCGTCATACTGACAGCGGGATGCGCAAAATACAGGTACAACAAACTTAACTTGGGAGACATAGACGGAATACCAAGGGTGCTGGATGCAGGACAGTGCAATGACTCCTATTCCCTGGCCATAATTGCCCTCAAGCTCAAAGAAGCCTTTGGCCTGGAGGACGTAAATGAGCTGCCCATAGCTTACAACATCGCATGGTATGAGCAGAAAGCGGTCATAGTGCTGCTTGCGCTGCTGTACCTGGGCGTGAAAAACATCCACCTGGGGCCAACATTGCCTGCATTCCTGTCGCCCAACGTCGCCAAGGTGCTGGTTGAAAAGTTCGGCATTGGCGGCATAACCAACGTGGACGATGATATAAAGATGTTTATGGGTGAATAAATTACAAAGTATACCTCAGAAAAATGAACAATTCAAAAAATAAAAAGTGCTGACCTATGGTCAGCACTTTTTCTATGTGAATACAAATCCTGTGATAACCCTTCCATCACACACAAAGAACCTTTTGATTGCGAATCCTGTATCTGCAGAAAACCTGTCTCTGCTGTCCACTGCCAGAACAACCCAAGCTTCAAGCCTCATATTCGCTAAACGGATCAGGTATCACCAGCCACTGGGCCGTTGCATCTGAAACGCCGGCATAAAGCACAGCAGTCCCATCCTCCTGGCGCACCAGGCCTCCGCTAAACACCACGTTGTATAAGTCATTTCGCTTTGCCGGAGAGGGCAAAAAGTCATCCCGACAAGCGATGATCTTCAAATACGAATGAGTCATGGATTCTGGATCAAAGGCAAACACCATCGCATAATAGTGACGGTTACCCGCCTCGTCAAACCGAGCGATATGGCCCAGCACGCCCAGCAGCCCGTTTTTCAGCACGTGCACTTCGTTTACTCCGCCCCACTCCTGTTCTATGAAATGGGAATGGTAAACAGTAGCCCTGTTGATGTTATCTTCATTCAGCTCATCCAGCGAGTTAAGAGTTATATATCCAATCTTCCCTCTGCCTCCTATTTCTCCCTGGGGGCGGGTAAACACCGCTATCTTACCATCTCTCAGTCCCACAACCCTTATATCCTTCATACCGTTGGGACCACGGGCAAACAGCTTCATATCGCTGAAACTCTTGCCTCTGAAAAACAGCGTTCTCCAGCATATGATCTGGTTCTCGTTCATGGGGTTGGTATCAATCTGTACCCCACCGAATATGATCTCATCCCCCACTCTTGTGAGAAAAGGATCCTGAAAGCGCAAAAACTCGGGCGCTACAGATGACTTCATCCACTTGCCGTTGCTTTCTACAAACAGCCACACCTTTGAGAGCTCATCATGCCTGTTTTCCACACGCCCTGCCATATACTTCCTCGATTCATGGACAAAGGGCGCAGTGATGTTGTATATATCCTTCCGGGTTTTGGTGGCAAACTTCACCATGCCAGCCTTAATGGGCCGGCGGCTTTTATCCTGCACATATTCCTGGTAAAGCTCTACAGAGGAACGGGCAGTTTTGGCAGGCTCAAACACCTAGAATATCACTCCTCTTCTTTTTTTATAAATCTTGTGACCTCCTCCCACCTCTAAAGGAGGTGGGCTTCCTCCTTCACGGAGGGTCTACCCCTCTCCAGAGGCTTAAGCTCGGGCCGGTCCAGCCCTACGGCATGATTAAGGCCCATGCCAAGCCTTATAGAGGGTATTATACACCAAAATTATACACCAAAAATTGAAAATTGCTAGAGCTCCCGCCTTTCATCCCACTCTTAAAAGAAGTGGGCTTTCTCGGCGGGAGATCGTAAACAGCGGTTATAATTAGAATTGGATATCCTTCATATCCAGTACCGCTACCCCTATGACGGTATCGGCACCACCATAATAAACGTAAATCACATCGTCTTTAACTGCATGACCACAGCTGAACACCACATTTGGAACATATCCATTTTTCTCCCACTCGAGTTCAGGTTCAAGTATCGGCTCCTTTTGCCTTGCCAATACCTTTGTGGGGTTGGAAAGGTCCAAAAGTGCAACCCCTAGCCTATATACCTTATACTCATCCACCCCATGGTATATCAAGAGCCAACCATCTTTGGTCTTAATGGGTGGCCCTGCTATGCCTATTTTAACGCAGTCCCAGTTACCATCGATGGGTTTCATGACCACTGTATGGTCATGCCAGGTCTTCAGGTCGTCCGAAAAAGCGACCCAGATATGGGGATATCTCCTATGCAGCATCACAAACTTTCCACCAATCTTTTCCGGGAACAAAGAGGCATCTTTGTTGGGTTCATCCAAAACCACGCCCTTTTTCTCCCAATCTATCAGATTTCGCGAAGTCGCAAGGCAGATCCTGAAGTCGTTTTCTGATCTCCCACCGTAACCGGTATACATCATGTAATAGACGCCATCTATTTTCACTACCCTGGGGTCCTCTACCCCTCTGAGCTCCTGCTCGGTATTGTTGGTCATCACCGGCTTATCCAACCTCATGAAGTTAATGCCATCTTTGCTGACGGCATACCCCAGCCTAGACACGTACTGGCCGAAGTTCGGGTGTGGTCCTACATCGCTGGCTCTGTAGAGCATATGGAAAAGCCCATTTTCATAAATGGCAGCAGCGTTAAAGACAGCCGCTCTCTCCCACTCATGTTCGGGTTTGGGCAACAGTATTGGTTGATCAGATAGCCTTCTGAGTTTTATCACCTATCTTCACTCTCCTTTTATACTTGATTTAGTGCAACTACTGCTATTGCTGCATCTACCGCCTTTTGTGTCCTTTAGCTCCTATCCCCCTTTCTTCTTCGTTGTGCCCTATCATGTAAATACATAAACAGCATGGTGATTGCTGAAAAGCACACTGAAAGCAAAACCAGTACCAGTTCTAACCCTGTGCTCCTGAAAAAGGCTAGCCAAATTGTTGCCAGTACCATCACCAGTATCGAGGAGAATAAAGTTATTCTATATTTCATATAACCCCATCCCTGTTGCAAAAAACATGGCACGCTATTTCGTGGTTTTGCTCCACCGGTACAAGTTGTGGATCTCGTTCTAAACATTTTTCGATATAGTAATTACATGCATGGGCAAAGGGGCACCCTTTGCTGTCAGGTGTCCTTATTGGCACTGCATAAGACCTCAGCTGTTCCACCTGCCTGTTTCTAGCCAGCTCCGGATCGGCAACTGGGCTGGAGTTGATGAGCACCCTAGTATAAGGATGGAGCGGATTGTCAAGCACCTTTGTGCCTTCTCCCTTCTCTACTATCTTGCCCCCGTATAGTATGGCCACCTCTCCCTTTTCATAGGTAAAGTACTTTGCTGCTCCAATATCATGTAAAACCAATACCACAGCTATATTGTACTGGTCATTTAAATCTTTAAAGAGCTTAATTATGGAAGCTCTGAGCGACATGTCAATCATACTTATTGGCTCATCGGCAATTATTACCCGGGGCTCAGTGGTCAATGCCCGCGCAATAGCAAGCCTTTGGCGTCCGCCACCTGACAGATGGTGCGGATACTTATTGAAAAAATACTCCGCAGGAGTCAGTCCCACCATCTCCATCAATTCCTTGACTCTTTTTCTGAGGTCTTTACTCTTCAAACCATGTGCATATCTTAGAGGATCCGCTACTATATTGAAAATAGTTTTTGCCGGGTGCAAAGAGCTGTAAGGGTCCTGATGCACATATTGTACACTGCCCCGCAAGAGGCGCTTTTCTTTTTTGCTCATCCTGCCTATGTCCTGCCCAAACCACAAAACCTGCCCCTCTGTAGGCCATTCCAAATCGGCCATTATCCGAGCCAGAGTGGTTTTGCCCATACCGCTTTCACCTACAATAACCAGCCGATCCCCTTCGGTTATTTTTAAATCTATACCGCTGAGAACGAGCTTGTGAGACTTTCTCAAATACCCCCGCGAAAACACCTTGCTCACGTTTGAAACCTTTATTGCTTCATGCATCTTTTCTTCCTCCTTGGCTGTACAAGTGGCATGCCACCTGTGCCCCATCTTCCACCGTGATCAAAGGTGGCTTCTCTTTTTTGCATATATCCATCGCATGCTCGCACCTGGGATGGAACCTACATCCCGAAGGAGGGGTAAGCAGGCTTGGCGGTGCTCCCGGTATGGGTTTTATTTTCGACATATCGGCATTTATAGCCATTATAGACCCCAGTAACCCTTTGGTATATGGGTGCAACGGATTCTTGAAAATTCGAAACACCGAGTTGTATTCCACTATATTCCCCGCGTAGATCACCGCCACCTTGTCAGCAAGCTCTGCTGCTATGGCTATATCATGAGTGACAAATATAAGGGTTATATTGAGCTTTTTCTTAAGCTCCTTTAAAAGCTGCACAATATAAGCCTGGGTAAGAACATCCAGCGCCGACGTAGGCTCATCGAGTATTAAGACTTCGGGGTCAAGCAAAAGCGCCAGGGCAATCAGCACCCTCTGTTTCATGCCGCCCGAAAGTTGCATTGGATAGGAACACAAAACCGCATCGGGATTAAGCCGGACCATTTCTAATTTTTCCGATGCTTTTTGAATCAGCTGGTCATGATTCCAGTTTATGCGGTGTGCCTCTATGGTATCCTTGAAATGGTCAATAATCTTCATGGTAGGATTAAGCGACTGTTGGGCGGCTTGAGGCACCAGCGCTATCTCTTTCCACTTTATCCTGCGAAATTCTTCTTTTTTCAAAGCCAAAAGGTCTTTCCCCTTGTATAGCACCTTTCCCTCTAAAAGCCTCCCGTTTGGAGGCAACGTCCTGGTCATAGCCTCTATGATGGTGCTCTTGCCGGAAGCGCTCTCCCCCACGATGGCCGTCACTGAATTCTCCTGAACGTCGAAGGAGATACCATCTGCAGCCTTGATAGTCCCTTCTCTTACAAGATATACCGCTCTTAAGTTTTCCACCTTTATCAATGAATTCAACTCATTCATTCCCCCTAACCCGCGGATTGAAAATTTCTTCTATGCCCTGCGATAGCAGTATCCCCCCGTATATCAGCAATACTATATTAAGTATTACAAAAAACAAATAGTGGAACCCCTGTGTGGTATAAAGGGCCCCCGCCTGATACAGCGCATAGTTCAGCATAATACCCCAGTGAGTAGGGTCAAATTTAGCCAGTCCCAGAAACATAAGTCCTACCGAAAACTCCATAGCGCCCTTTATCTGCATGACAAAATTTATGAAAATATACGGTATCAACAGCTTCACGATATCATTGAAAAGTATATATCTAAGGGGCATATTGAGTATATTGGATGCCTCAATAAAATCTCTCGTTTTAATGGATAGTACCTGGGCCGATATCTGCTTAGCCAACGGAGCCCACAGCCAAATGGCAACCAATAAGGCTATTTGCAACACGTTTAAGTCTTTATCCATAAATATGGCAGATAGGATAAGCAACGCCGGGAAAGACGGAATCACCAGAAAAACCATTATTATGACATCTATTATCTTCCCAGCAATGCCTTCCAGATAACCTCTCGCCACGCCAACTATTGTCCCTATTAAAACAGCTAAAAAGCTGGCAAGCAAGGTCAGGGAAATAACCGCTCTGGAGCCATGGACAATCTGCTGGAATATATCAACCCCAAAATAATCGGTACCAAATGGGTGTTTCAGCGAAGGCTTTTGATACCTCTCTGCAAAATTTGAGTTCATATTCAAGGGCACCACCGAAGCACCCACTGTTGCCATCAATATATACATAAGCAATATGATTAACCCGATAAGGGACTTTTTGTTTCTAAAAAGAGGATGGATATAGTCATGATAGAAGTTCGTTAAGCTTTCTTTCGTCATTTCAATTTCACCCTCGGATCAATTAATGAGTATACAAAATCCGCAATAAAGGTAGCCGCTATCACCCCTATTACGATTAAAGTAAACAGCCCTGTTAGTAAACCAAAATCCCTAACCGCAATGGCCTTACCAAAGTAAAACCCTATACCTGGATAATTGAAGATGGATTCCACTAACGTGTGCCCTCCTAGCATATACCCCACGCCAATTGCCAGGCTTGCTACCAGAGGCAATACCGCATTGTTGCGAATGTACTTTTTAGCAATCACGGAGTCTCGTAGACCCCTTATCTCCGCAAACCTTATGAAGTCCTCTTCCATTACCTGAGAGGTATTACCTCGCATGGCCAACGTCCATGATGCCATTTGGGGTATGGCAGTTGCAAGCATAGGCCCTAATGCATGCAAAAACATCTTATATATAAACTCAAAAGAAAAAGAGGGTTCAACGTCAACAGGATAAGCCCCACCCAAAGGCAGCAACCTTAAAGTCACCGAAAATACAAACAAAATTAATACCGCCAGGATAAAAGGCGGAATAGCCTGAATGATGCTTGATACAGTCGAAATAATCCACTCTATCACGGTGCCTCGTTTCTGGGCAGCAAGGGCTCCCAAAAATATTCCCACTACAAAGCTTAATAGGGTGGCAAGCGAAATAACAAAAATGGTCCAGGGCAATGACTTTGATATTATATCGTTCACGCTGGTGTTATAAAAGGCAGAATACCCAAGATTGCCCTTTAAAAGGTTGGACATAAATTTGCCATAGCGAGTAAGCAATGACTCATCAGGGTCAATGCCCATCATGCTGCGAGCTATTTCCAATGCTTGCTCTATCTGCATGTTCCTCTGTTGGGCAATAGAAACAGCCAGGCCATAAGCGGGATCGCCTGGCATGTTATTGACCAGCACGAATATCCCGCTTACGGCTATCACAAACACGGCTAAAAGATATATAACCCTGTTTATGACGTAGTTCATCGGTATACCTCCGAAAATTTTTTGTCTATTTGGCTGCTGGAGCTAGCTTTCCTGTACCAATCAGCAGATTGTATATCCGTTCGATTCCGCCTGGTGCCAGAGACCACACGGCGTCCTCAACAGCTGGCCATCCTTCAATTCTATGTCCGTCATTGTAGTAAATGGGCAATACTTTTTCGTATAGGGGTATTACCGGCAAATATTCATTGGTGATATAGATAAGTTGCTGGATTATCTCCTTAGCCCTTGCTTCATCGTTACGCAGATTCTCCTGTAGTTCCAGCGTCAGGTCATAAGGCGAAAGCTCACCCCACGGAGTTGAGTATTTCTCTTTTGCCGGGAATTCGGTGATTTTAGAAACGTCGCCATTGTACAGCCTTTGGTAACCCGTCAGAGGATGAGGAAACCCCCACCATGCTGAACCGAACTCTATGGCCGCATCATAATCCCCGCCCCGCATAACTTGGTCTCTCATGCCCTCGGGGATTATCTGCATCTCCACTTTAAATCCAAAGTTGTTGAGCTGCTGGACCACCTCTCTTGCTGCCAATACCCAATCGTTATGAGGCCCATACACCGACAGCGTAAAAGCCACGGGTTGACCATTGGGCTGATACCACGTATTCCCTTGTTTCTTGTAGCCAGCATCAAGCAATATCTTCTCAGCTGCAGCAACATCAGCAGTATATTTTGTGAGCTTCTGGAGCGTATCCTGCTCTACCCACTGCTCTTCCATGCTCTTTAATATTCCATGGGCGTATTCTCCATAGCTGTTTGCCTGCCATACCGACACGTCTCTTACCTTGTCTTTCTCAAGTATATGAGCTATGGCCTTTCTTAAATTCACGTCCTTAAACAGCGGCCTTCTGAAATTGAATACCAAAGCTATGTCTGAAAGGTCGGACACCGTAACAATCTTTAGGTTTGGATTGAGGGTTGAAAGCTGATCCACCACATCTTTGGGCATGCTTGGATGTGCTGCATCCACCTCACCGGATATAAGAGAAGCCCATACAAATTCATTTGAAGACCATTTCTTGAATATGACCCTGTGTATCTTCATTTGCGAATAGGTCCAGTGGTACTTATTTGCTTCCAGCGCCATTTCAGACTGAGTAACTTTCACAGGTGCAAAAGCCCCAACAACAGGTAATTTGCCCAATTTGTTAAAAGGCGCAAAGGCGTTTATCTGCTCCCTCAATTTGTTGGCTTTCTCATCATATTCAGACTTCATATCCTCGGGTATTTCTTGCCCTTCCACTTGCTTGTAATATATCTGTCTACCCAGTTCTGCCACTTCTTTAGCCGCTTCAGAAAAGTCCCCGTAGACATGAGCTGGTGCAAGAGAAGCAATACCACCATCGGTTAGCAACGTATGAAGGAAAGAAGTGCTCCTTAGAGTGAAAACGACAGTGTAATCATCGGCAGCCTCTACGGCTTCAATCTCGTAAGGCCATTGCCAAATAGCCTGGATAAAGTTTACGGTATTTACTACATCCTTGGATGTAAAAGGCTCTCCATCGCTAAATTTGGCGTCCTTTCGCAAATGCACCGTTACCTTATTGCCATCAACATCCCAGCTTTCAGCCAGGCGCGGTATATATTCCCCTGTTTTGGGAATATAATAAGCGAAAGGCTCATAGGCAAACCACCAGGCACCGCCTATTCCACCCGCACCAAACGGGTTACCGTGAAATGGATAAGGCCAATCTGCAGCAAGCCTTAACTCTCCAGCCTGTTTATTATCCTGTGATGCACCCCCCGGCTTGTCCTCTTCAGGCTTGCCCTGTTCGGTTTGTTGAGGTCCCTCCTGTTTTGGCTGACCTCCCCCGCATCCGGCAAAAACGCTGACCATAAATAATACAACCATAAGCAATGCAACCCACTTTTTAAGCAACATTGTAAAATCCCTCCTGCAAAAATTATTTTTTATATTCTCCAGGCAAAAGTTCTGCCCAGCAAAGCACTTGTCCACTAACCCTGCAATATAATAAAACGAAAAAGCAGAAGAGCCCTGATAATGCCGTCAGACGCTCACAACTTGGTCCATCAACTCCTTCACCGACTCCCTTTCTATGAGGCTTACTTCTATACATATATGCTTACACTTTTCTCCAGGGTGTTGCATGATATATAAGAGCCTTTTGACCGCTTCCGCTCCCATAAGCTCCTTGTTCACATGAATGGTGGTCAGTCTAGGTGTCACCATATTACATACGTCGATGTCATCAAAACCGATTATGGAGATATCATCCGGAACTTTGATGTTCAATGCATTCAATGCATTGTACAGCGTAATAGCAGCATTGTCGTTGGAACACACCCAGGCAGTTGGCAGTTTATTCAATTTAGAGATAATGTTAGCTACCTGTCCATAATTCTTATCTAAAACAAGCTTCTCTATTCCTTCTAATACACAATACTCCAGGTCAACTTTTAGCCCCACATTTCTCATTCCCTCATTGAAGCCCAACCATCTCTCTTTAAAGCTTAAAGAATAATCTATCTCGCCAAAAAAGCCTATCTGCCTGTGACCTTTTTGAACTAGGTATTGCACTGCTCTGTAAGCGCCAACCATGTTCTGCGTCAAAACAGCATTGGTGGTAACTGTAAGCGATGCGTGATCCACCAGAACAGTAGGAAGGCCGTATTCCAGTATCTTTATCAAGTGCTCATCTCTGACAGTCCCCACTATTAAAATTCCTGAAACTATCTGCAAATTTAAGGGTACTTGAAAATTACTTGGATTTATAAAATTGACCAAAACGTCATAACCAGACTTTTTGGCTTCATTCTCGATCCCCAAAATTACCTTTGTGTAAAAAGAGGTGTCGCGAAAATTCCGTTCTTCAATCAAAAGGCAAATGCTTTTAAAAGAACTCTTAACAGCAAAGTTTGAATTTACACTAAAATAGCCGAGGTCTTCAGCTGTTTTCAAGACTATTTTCCGCGTCTCTTCGCTTACACCTTTTTTATTGTTTAGCGCTAAAGAGACGGCATTCACTGAGAGATTCAGCTTTTGTGCAATATCTTTCATTGTGACTTTTTTTCTTCTTACCTTTGACAAAGTAAACACCCTCGTCAATTTATACCGCTTTTTCGTTGGCCCTCTTCTACCTCTTCTATAACAAATTATAAAACATATTGCTTGTAATGTCAAGCTAAGATCGCTTTAATTTATAGTGCATTGTTACTTGATATTTAAATATAAAGAAAATTTTTTTGATTAAAAAAAGAGGGCTTTTTCAGGTTAAAACGATATAAATAACATTACACGACCCAAAAAAGCCCTCGATTTCCAATATAGCCCTCAAAATCGAATCCTCACTCCCCTTTAATCCTCCTCTGTATAAATCTCAACCCCTTCTACCGTTTTTAGCTCTTCCATCAATTCCTCTCGTTTCATACCACGGGGAAGCATCACATAAAACTTGGTTTGAACCCACGGCTCGTCGGTGGGTTCTATTTTTATATCCCTTATCTGAACGTTCAAGCGCCCCATACACTCGGTCACTTTCGCAATCTGGCCCGGAACGTTTCGTATGTCAAGCTCAATCTCCTCTATTTCTAATCTCTGTTTAAGAAACCTTTCCATCTTTTTGAGCAGTATCAATGTAACATATGCCAGCACTGCGACAAATATGGACACGCCGTACAGGCCGGCGCCCACCGCCAACCCGATGCACGCCACAACCCACAGGCTGGCAGCAGTGGTTAGACCGCGTACTCTGGCCTTATCCTTGAGTATGGTACCGGCCCCCAGAAAACCGATGCCGCTTATGACCTGGGCGCCCAGCCGAGCCGGATCCAGATTGACTATGTCATGATACAGCCTGAACAGGTGCATTGACGTGACCATTACCAGCGTAGAGCCCATGCAAACCAGCGTATGAGTCCGAAATCCAGCAGGCCTGTTTGTAATCTCTCTTTCCAGCCCCACAAGCCCGCCCAGTATCATGGCCAAAACCAGCTTGAAGACATCCTCCCAAAACATAGTTCCACTGCACCTCGCCATACAAACCAGTGCACTTATACATTGATTTGCATGGTTGGGGTATTTATAATCCGCCCTCTAGAGCTGCTCCAGCCCCAACAGGCGGTATTTGGAACAGCCCAAACAAAGCCGGGATACAATTCACGCATGGCTTTTTAGAAACTCTACCGTCTTCTCAATTACTTCCTGTTCCCACTCCCATTTATTGAACGTGTGATCAGCTCCCTCTATCACGTGCAGCTTGGCTCTATCTCCATATATTTCCAGATATCTGTAGGATGTCTTGAGAGGCACAGCTTCATCCCTGTCTCCGTGTAAAATCAATACCTGTTTGTCATAAGGAGCGGCTATTTTAAATATGTCCAGGGATTGAACATCCTCCACAAAAGCTTTACCCACAAGGTTTCCGCCCAGGTCAAAGTACTCCATAGAGCTTATATCGATTCCTGCGGCCTCAATCTGCTTTATCCTCTCCTGGATAAGCTGTCCCATATTGCCGGCCGGAGCCCACAGGCAAAGAGCGGCAATGTCCTGCGGATGGCGCCCTGCCAGCATGCTGGCCACCGCACCGCCCATGCTCAAACCCACGGCAAAAATCCTGTTTGTGTCCACAAACTCCAGGCTTTTAGCATAGTTTAAAATCGCTTCAGCATCGTCAAGCTCCCCTGACAGCGTCATGTCCTTGAACTCTCCATCGCTCTCACCGCTTCCCAAAAAGTCAAACCTTAAACTGGCGATACCCGCCTGCTCAAGCCTCCTCGACAGCTTGACAAATATAAAGTGCGGTTCCATCTTGTTGCCGGTAAAACCATGGAAGATTAAAGCCACCGGAAGCTTTTCAGAGGCGCCTTCGGGCTTGTGCAGCATTCCCCTCAACGTCATCCCATTTTTATGTAACTCAACAGCTTTTTGCATAAACGCATACCCCCTATCTTTTTGTTAATCCTTAAATGATATTGTTGTTTTAGTAAAAGTATACTATATTTCCCTGGTAAATTACTATAATTTGGTCGCATTTTTTATATTTTACTGTATAACTTGCAGTACAGGAAAAGCATCGACGTAATACATCGATGTCAGATATCAGCGTAAGCTGAGCATGACCGTCAAGCAATAGCCAAATCAGCTAAGCGAAGCGGCAATTTGGGCCAACCAGTACAAGCCGGCATTCGTTAAAAATTAAGGAATAGGGCTTTGAAAGCCCTATTCCTCACTTGGGCTGTATCCTGTTGAGCAGCTCATTGATCTCCTTGACAAAGGCCGACAGTGGCCTGCCCCGACCTATATCCCTGAAAATATCCTGTATACGGCTTACCATGTCAGGATCGGCGGTAACAGCTACTCTATTAATCCTGGTATCGGTCCTTTTAACCACCTGATCGATCTTTTTCTTTATCTCGTCGGTCATTTTACCCTTATACTGCTCGCTGAACTGCACTCCTATTATGGCGGTATTGCCGCTTATGACACATGTGGCCGACTGGATCTCCTTAAGGTCAGCCACGTTATCGGCAATACGGCGTGCCCTGTCTACATACTGCCTGTTGTCAACCCGGGTGGGCGTCACATTGGGCGCAGGCGGCGTAGTGGGCGTTCTGGGTGCAGTCCACCTGGTTGCACGCGGCACGTTTTCGGTGCGCTGCCGCGGCACAGGCCTTTGCGTACAAGCAACAACAAATATTAAAACCAGTAACATACAGACAAACAAAACAAGGGACCTTCTTAATTTCATAGTTATCGCCTCCTTGTTTTTAGTTTGCCTGCTGTACTGGTTTTTATTTGATGAAATATAATGCAACCCTGTATAAAGCTGCTACACTTTAAAAGTCACACTTCAGTCTCATTTTGAGTTTTTATTAACCAACTTTTCCAAATTTTGCTTGTAAGGCGGATATACAATTCCACGATCAGTGATTATAGCAGTGACATATTCGTTTGGCGTCACGTCAAAAGCCGGGTTGGCCACTTTTACCCCGTGAGGCGCAATCCGTATTCCACCTATATGGGTGACCTCGCGCTCGTCCCTCTCTTCAATGGGGATGTCCTCACCGCTATCCAGCGAAAGGTCAAGGGTGGACACCGGAGCCGCCACATAAAACGGAACCTTGTTCTCCTTTGCCAGCACCGCCAGGGTATACGTGCCTATCTTGTTGGCCACATCGCCGTTGGCGGCAATCCTGTCAGCCCCTACGATGACGGCCGATATGACGCCCTTTTTCATGAAATACCCCGCCATGCTGTCGGTGATCAGGGTAACCGGAATGCCTTCCTCCATCAGCTCCCAAGCCGTCAGCCTTGCCCCCTGCAGATAGGGACGGGTCTCATCGGCATATACCGAGATATTTTTGCCCGCCTCATGGGCCGCCCGTATCACCCCTAGGGCGGTGCCGTAGCCTACAGTAGCCAGCGCACCGGCATTGCAGTGCGTGAGCACCACATCGCCATCCTTCAAAAGCTGCTGGCCAAAGTAGCCTATCCTGCGGTTTGTCTCAACATCCTCCTGTGCCATCTTGTCAGCCTCTTTGAGCAACATATCCTTGATATCGCCGACTGACCTGTGCTTGTTATCAAAGGCCACCTTCAGCATCCGCTCTATGGCCCAGAAAAGGTTGACAGCTGTGGGGCGGGTATTTCTGAGCACCTGCGCCACCGCTTCAACGTGTTTGAGAAACCCTTCCACATCATCGCCCTTGTATTCGGCAGCGCCCAGCACCATCCCGTAAGCCGCCGAAACGCCAATTGCGGGAGCTCCCCGCACTATCATATCCTTTATTGCCCTGGCCACATCGCTGTAGGTATAGCACTCCACATACTTCTTCTCGTGTGGGAGAAGGGTCTGGTCCAGAAGGCAAAGTCTATCGTTTTTCCACTCAATAGGCCTGATAACCGGTCCCTCCTTATCCTTGTTATCTTCACCCATGCGTCTGTACATCTGCTGTGCCACGGTTTTAAGCTATGATTCTGCAAGTTTAATTTGCCAAATCCGAGCATTACAGGGTTTCTCATTAAAAGATCAAATCACTTGCAGCAGTCACACTCGACATTCACATCCATCTTCTCAATCATGGCCATTATGAGGTTCCTCACTTTATCGTTATTCTCCTTGAAGACCCTAAAGACCTCTCCCTCGGTCACCGGCGCTATATCGTCGCGCCCTTCAAGCCCGGCATCGTAATCGGTGATGAGCGCAATGTTCACATAGCACATGCCCAGCTCCCTTGCCAGGATCACTTCGGGGTACTGGGTCATATTTATGACCTCCCAGCCCATGCTGCTGAACCAGCGGCTCTCTGCTTTGGTCGAAAACCTGGGGCCTTGTATAACGACCACCGTACCACCATCGTGGATGGTTATGCCCTGCTCTCTGCCAGTCTCCACTGCCAGCTTGCGCAGCCTGTGGCAATAGGGATAGGCGGCGCTCACGTGCCTCACCACCGGCCCCTCAAAAAACGTGTCCTCCCTGCCCCATGTCCTGTCGACAAACTGGTCGCACACCACGAAATCTCCGGGCTTGATGTGGGGCTGCAGGCTGCCCGAGGCGGTGGGCGCGATGATCTGCTTGACCCCCAGCTCCTTCATGGCATACAGATTTGCCCTGTATGGAATCCTGTGAGGCGGGTATCTGTGGTCCTTTCCGTGCCTTGGGAGAAAAGCTACCCGCTTGTCCCCTACCCTGGCCAGGGCGATCTTATCGCTGGGCGCCCCGTACGGGGTAGGTACTGTTATCTCCTCCACATCCTCTAAAAAGGAATAAAATCCTGAGCCACCGAATACTCCTATATCAGCCCTGTATTCCATATCATCTGCGGCGCAAAGCCTCCAACCCGTGTCAGCCTGGATCTGCTGCAAACCACCGCCATGGCCTGCCCAATTGAAAAAACATATACAAAGCTCACAGGCCATGACGGCATCATCCTGCACACCACGGGTTGGAATATAAAGCACCTTCCTCCTTTCTTTTTAAAAATTTTAAACTTTTGTTTTTCTGTTCAGCGCAAGCTTGTTTGAGAAAACACCTTTACTTTAAGCCAATCTAATGTGCAAAACAGGACAAAATTTAAAAATTTGCTGGTGCCCGGTACACCGTATTATACCATGCTCACCTGGTTCGTTACAATTCCGCCTTTACTGTTTGCAGCCATGCGCGAGCGATGAGCGCATGTCCCGCCTGAGAGGGATGAACCCCATCGGGCGCCCAAAACTCCGGCTCGCGTTTTGCGGCAGCTGCCGCAAAAATACCATCCAAGGGGACGTACAGTGCACCAAACTCCCTGGCCAGCTCCCGCACGACCTGAATCTTGGGGTCCAGGTCCTCCCGCCACATCTTGCGGTCCTCCGGCACCGGGAGTACAAAAGGCTCACACAGGATGATTTTCGCATTCAGCTTTTCGCTGACCTCGGTCAAAATCCTTCTGTACCCCGCCGCAAACACCTCCACCGGAGTGGGGTCATTTCTGTCATACCTGCGCCAGCAGTCGTTTATGCCTATCAATATGGACACCCACGAAGGATTAAGATCTATACAGTCGCGCTGCCATCGCTCGACCAGATCCCTTACCCGGTTGCCGCTAACTCCGCGGTTTATAAACCTCACCCTCTTTTCGGGATAAACGGCATTAAACCAGGCCGCTATCATGTTGGGATAGCCCTTTCCCAAATCCTGGTCATCACTCCTGCTTCGTCCGCAATCAGTGATGCTATCACCCTGAAACAAGACCACTGCCCCATCCTCTATCAACGTGCTCATTTTAAAAACCTCCTTACCCTTAATGTTTAGTTTAATATTGTCTGCTGGATCGCATTCACTTCTATACGAACATTTTAACTCCGCTGTACATGAAATACAGCGAAAACCCAATCAAAAACAGCCCCAGGGCAAAGATTACCCTGCGGTAGACGACGTCGCTTAAAATCTTCTTACCTCTAGATACCCCAACAGAGACGGCGGAGTACCATATAAGGTCTGACAGTATGTGGCCCATGTAGAAGAAGGCTACACCCAAGAATCCCAAAGCATAAGCCTGACGTATCATTTCCATGCCGGTGGTGGCCCACCACATTATAAAATACGGGTTGGTAATGCTGACCACCGCACCTGCCAGTACCAGGCTTTGAGCGCTGAAACGGCCTTTGGCGCCATCCTGTATGGAAACGGCGTTGCGCACAGCCAACCTTACCATGCCATAGCCCATCCACATCAAAAAAACTCCGCCCACCAGGCCTATCAACCCCGCCACCTTAGGATTTGCAAAAAAATCCTTAAGGCCGAACGCCATGACCACAACCAGTATCAGTTCCAGAATTCCATGGCCCGACACCACCATAGGCCCGGCGACAGACCCCTTCTTCAGGCTTCCGTCAATGGTGACGCCCAGCATGGGCCCCGGCATCATAGCACCTGAAAAACCTATGATAAGTGCGCTTAAAAATATCCCCCACAGGTTCATATCAGCCTCATAATCCCTTCCTCTCCCTGTCAAAATCTAGTTGAAAATATTTTACCACATTTTTACCTGCTCCGCAAAAGGGAAACTCAACCGGCCTTTTGAAGCGGCGGCTTCATTTATTTTCGCCTGTTTACTGCCTCAATTTTAAATAAAAAACAGCGTAGATGTACAGACTAACAGTACGATAATCAAAAAGGAAGGTGATAATCTTGGAAAAGAAAAAGCGCGTCCGAAAAGATGATATGATAAGCGACGTACTGCAGGACAAGAGCGCTTATGGAGAATTTATCTCTACCTTCCACGCCTGGACAGGCCAGGAAGGAACGCACAAGCGCGGGGCAGAGCTCCAGGAAAAAGGCAAGACCAAAACAAAACAGGATGAGCCTTACGTGGCCAAAACAAAAGAAGAATGAAAAATGGGTGTATCCATCTAAAAAGCATTTTTAAAGCTTTTAAAGCAGGAAAGCTCAACAAGCAGGTGGCGGCTTTTTGCAAACCGGGAACAGCTTAAAAATGATACAGGAAAGTCAGACAGCAGAGGCAAAGCCGCACAAAGGCCTCAGCGGGCACTCTCCGCATGACGGCTTTTTGGCTGCGCAATAATTGTTGCCCACCGCGTCAATCTGCGCGTGGTACTCGTTGTAAAGCATGACATCAGGCGGAATGTGATCCATGAAAAATCTTTGAAGCTGGCCGTATTTTATATCGGCATCCACCATGCCCAGCCTGGAAAATATTCTTTTAGTATAAGCATCCACCACAAAAATGGGTTTCTCGGCAGCATAAAGCAGTATGCTGTCAGCCGTTTCCTCGCCTATGCCGTATATCCCCAAAAGCTCCTCTCTTAAAGGCCAGAGGTCTTTTGCAAAAAGGCGTTCCAGCGATCCATCGTAATTCTCCAGCACATGCCTGCAAAAGGCCTGCAGTTTCCTGGCTTTCATGTTGTAATACCGGGTGGGACGTATAAGCCGGGCTAGCTCATCAAGCTCAGCATGAGCTATAGCAACCAGGTCAAGCAGCCCCGCCTGTTTTAAGTTTTTTATGGCCTGTTCCACGTTTCGCCACGCAACGCTCTGGGTGAGTATAGCCCCCACCACCACTTCAAAGGGCGTATCGGCCGGCCACCAGTGTCTAGGCCCAAAATGCTTATACATCCTGTCGTATATGTCCATCAGCTTCTGATACATGAACGCTTCAACCTCCAGCTGGTAATTTTAACTGCGCTAAACCGAACTCCAATTTTTATCGATTGATTGCATTCTAGTTAGAACTTTACAAAGGTTTTGTCTCCGGTCTCACCTCAACAGGCAACAACGGCCCAATGGTCGCTACCTGCAATCCCTGTACATAGCTATAGCCCCTCTATGCGAAAAAACCACTGCTGCCCGTATACATCTACAAGGTGTACCACCGGGGCTTGATCATCGTACACAGCCATCCTAAGCTCATCATTCAAGCATGGGGTATCAAAGCTCCTCATCGACCAGTTAGCCGCTTTGAACACGCCATCCTCCAAGTAGCCGACTGCCCAGCAATCCACAAGGTCGAGAGGCCCTAAAGGCACCATATCGCTTAAGCGCTCATCCCCCTGGATTTGCGGCAAAACATATCTTTTAAGCCGCACAGCAACCTGGTGATCGGGCAGCCTGACGCACTCCACCTCAACCTCAGGAACCACCATATATCCTGCTTCACCCTTGAAATCCTGACAATAATAAAACAATACTTTGACTCGTATGTTTGATAATTCCCCCGACACCCTGGCAGCATCTCCATATGGATTCCCGTTTACAAGGCGGTTGCAACCATCCTGGCCCACACTGCCTGACCAAACAGGAGCCATCGAATGCACGGCGCCCTCACCGTTATCACACCGCCGTTGCGCCTTCAAACCGGCTTCACCGCAGAAACGGTTCAGCTGGCGCACAAGCCGCTTCCTGCATGTATGCAACGAAAAGATACCATTGTCCACCCCTATCCAGCATCTGCCCAGCCTCTGGGCCACCGCCAGAGTGGTCCCCGAACCGGCAAAAAGGTCGGCCACCAGATCCCCCGGCCTGGACGATGCCTTGATGATCCGCTCAAGCAGCGCCTCGGGCTTCTGCGTATCATACCCCGTCCTTTCGGGGTCCTTTTGGTGGAGGTGAGAGATATCGTCCCACACATCGCTGGGATATATCTTGCTGTCCTCGTAATACCGGTATTCCCTGCCTCCTGACCTTATGGACCAGAATATTCGCCCATCCTCATCCACCTGCTGTTTCATATGGTTGCGCTTGTCCTTTCCCCTGGGAACCCCCACCGCCTCTATGTTGAAATAGTACCGCGGCGATTTCCGGTAAAACAGGATAGTATCGTGTTTACGGCTGAAATGGTTTTTAGCCCTGCCACCGCTCCTATAGTGCCATATGATCTCGTTTAGGAAATTCTCCTCACCGAATATCTCATCCAACATGATGCGCATGTAAGCGCTGGTACGGTAGTCGATGTGCAGATACAACGACCCCTCAGGAGAAAGAAGGCGGTATACGCAGGACAGCACCTCTCTCATCATCGATAAAAAGGCATCCCTGCCCGATTTCCACAGGTCATCGTAGGCGGTATGGGTTATGATGTACTGTCGGTCCCCCCTCCACCCCTGTGCACCAACCGGCTGCTGAAATCGAAACAGCTGGCCGGTCACAAAAGGGGGATCCAGGTACACCAGCTGTATTTTGCCTTCATACTGTTCAAGCAACAATGGAAGGGCCTTTAGCACATCGCACCAATAGAATCTGCCCACGACATGCTGCAAATCATGTCCAGAGCGGCCATATGAATTGCCGCTTAATGCGGCATTTAAACCGGTATTTGGTCCTGCATTTGAATCAGCACATAGGCAGGCGTTTGAAGCGGCATGCGAACCAGTATTTGAACCAGCCTTTGCACCTGTATCTACCCTGCCGTCTGTAAAACAGTCCATGCGAGTATCCATACCTGCGCAGTACTCTTCTCCTATAACATGTACCTGCCTTAATCGAACCAAACCCATCACCACATCAACCATTATCAACCATTAATTCACTTGGTAGGTAGCAAAAACGCCCAAGGCATTGTGACAACGGCAACAGTTACTTTGAAGGAGCATCCATCATTTCACCCTATTATGGTATCACATAGAAAAAATTATGTAAATAACTCCGAAAACAAACTAAGGGGCACGATACCCCTTAAAACATTCTCAAATTCATAAAATAACTTCTTAAAACCGCTTTTACCTTGACGCCACATAGTGAGGCTCGGGTAATTCCCTTGGTATCTCCTCTACCCTGTAACCAAAGCCCGGCCCTTTGATGGTGCTCAGGTCCAACACGCCATCCCTTCTCTTATACAACCCGGAGTGTACCTTGGCCTCTGGTTCTGAGGCTGATGGATAAAACTGCATGGCATTGCTCTCCACGCCCATGATAGTATCAACATGGCTTGCAAGCAGAACATGCGGTATCTGGGCAAGCATCGGGTTTGTGAGGTCCTGCACCATGACGGTCATGCCGTGGGCTTTGGCCCAACAGTATGTGAGCAGCGCCGATGTCTGGGTCTTACACGTCTTCAAAGCCACGCCGCTCCAGCCATCCTCCCTGCCCAGCCTTACAAGCTTCCAGTCATGAGCGCTTTCGTCCATAAATATTGGCTTTCTGTTGGCTATAGGCCTGACGTCTATCCTGCTGGCCTCAAGGTCATAAGGGAAAGGCTGCTCTATGTAGAGTATCCTCGCATACACCTCTGGTTCATCGTATAAAAGCCTGTCCAGGATTTCAACCACATATGCCGGATCTTTTACGGTACAGTTAAAGTCAACGGAAAGCCATAACACCCCGTTATCTATACCCACCCTTGCCACTTTCACTATCCTATTGTAGTCCCATTCAAAATCATTGCCCTTGAGCTTGATCTTTAAGCACTTCAGTCCATCCTGATTTATCCAGTCCTCGAGCAATACGGGATATCCGTCGTTGGGCTCATTTCCCGTGAGTTCCTCTTTGGTTACAGGATCCGTACCACCCACCAAATGCCACACCACAAGCCTTCTTCTTGGCACAGCCCTCAAAAAATCTTGTATGGTTTTCCCTTCAAATGAAACTTTGCCGCCCTCAGCAGGTTCTAAATAGTGCGACAGGTCCTTCTCTATTAAATCTTTCCCATATATTTTGTATACAGGTACTCCCACATATTTAGCGTATGCATCGTGAAACGCTATGTCGAAAGGCGAGTTACAAATAAGTGCAGCCAGCCACGGCATATCTTCGGAGCTTCCCTTAAACTTAGAATTAAACCTGACAAGCGCCAAAGGCAGCACATGCTCAGTAAATAGATATCCCACTTCTACAGGATGGCCTTCCAATTGCAGGTTCAGCCACTCATCAGCCAGCACCTTACAGAGATTTTTCATGTCTGCATGTCTGCTCTCATAGCTTATACTGCTCGGCCATGCCCACTGAACGCTTAAAGGAGTCTCTCCCCATCCGTCCACTATCCTTCCATCTCTGTCTGCTACAAACATATGAACCCTCGCACAGGTAATGGTTGTTAGAACCTGAGAGCCAAACTTCAGCGGCACCCTCGTTGTAACTGGTATGAAATAGAGCTCTATCTTGATGGGTTTAACGAAGTTTTTCACAGACAATCACTCTCCGTTAACAATTTTATTACAGTAAGGATATAAAGGCCTTTTGGCACACATAACCAAAAGGCCTTTATATCATAGCATATATTCTACATCATTTTAAAACTTTCCTCTACAAATAATTCAATGTACTATTTTTTGTCTAAACTTGATGCAGATTCAAAGCCCCGTTTCTTGTTATATAAGACTAAAGCAACTCCTCCAACAATCAGTACAATTCCTACTAACATAAATATTTTGACATCTAGCCAGGAACCGGTTTGTACTAGACGGCCTTCGTCTTTTTCCTCCTCCACCGGCTTCTCATCCTCTACTGGTTTCTCGTCTTCTATTGGCTCCTCATCTTCTACCGGTTTCTCATCTCCTATAGGCTTTTCTTCCTCTACTGGTTCATCATCCTCTACCGGCTTTTCGTCTTCTACCGGTTCTTCGCCTTCCACTGGCTCTTCCTCTTCTATAGGCTCCTCGTCCTCTACCGGTTCCTCATCTTCTATTGGTCCTTCGCCTTCCTCTTGTTTCTCCAAAACTTCTATAGTCAATACGTTTGATTTGTGAGTTACACCATTTTGCGTAACGTTAACATAAACCTCTACAGAGCCTTCCTTATGAGCAATCATAACTCCTTTATCAATGGAAAGGATACTGGGATCACTGCTCACGTATTCAATAGTAGTTCCGTCTAAATACCCCTCTTTGCCATTTACTAAAACTGTTTTTATTCCCAAAACTTTATTATCTCCTACCTCTAGTTGGGTGGTGTCTGAACTGATAACAACAGAAGATATAGGCACTGGAAGTTTATACAGATTAGGCCCTACTGCATAATAAATACTACCATCTTTACCTAATGTCATCAGGTGAACCCATCCACTTACTAACTGTTTATATTCCAAAGTCTTAGGATCAAAAACCAATAATTGCCTTCCCAATGTGGTATAGAGAAGCCCATTGTCACCCCATCTAATAAAGAATGGCCTCCAACTGCTAGCTTTTGTACCCAACTCAAGTATTCTATATTTTATTATCTCTTTCGTATAAGAATTCATAGCAAACAACGCAAAACCTTCTCTGGAACTATTTATATTCCCCCACATAATACCCCATAAGATACCATCGGCATCAAAAGACAGCTGCCCAATCATTTTTGGCGATTGAAATCCTGGAACTTCTGGAACAAACTCTTCTATTTTAACGTCATTTTCTACATCCCAGATAAACATCTTTGCCTCTGTTGCTGCAGGATCAATACCTGCTCCTCCCCAAATACTAGTACCACCGTATAACTTACCATCTTTATAAGCTAACCCAATAATGCTTTGGTCCTGAACAACATTTGTATGTATTACCCACTTACCACTTGATTCATCGTAAATGGCCAAGGCTCCACCCAATTTACCATAATCTGGAACAGTTCCTATAAATAATTTGTTATCCCCTGATGCAAAAGCAAACGGCCTACTTTGTCCAGTTATTGTATAAAATAAACCGGGATTCCCATCTGGAGTTTCCTTATAGTCATAAGGTAAATTTGGATCATAACGATAAATTCTGGCTCCACCATAGGTACCAAAATACACCTTACCATTTAGAAATCCAATACCTTCTATTTGCGAAGGTTGATTTTCTTGCATTTCAAATTTGGCTGTCTTAGGGTTGTAAATGCTCATAGCACCTTGGTATCCTCCCATATATAGGCGGCCATCATCTGCACATTCCAAGCTCTGTACATCAATGCCCTGTCGCTCTATTTCGGGGAACAATCTTGTGAAACTTCTATCTATCGGATCATAAATTACATATTCCAAAAGATGAGAAACCATAGCCAATACTTTTCTTCCCGCTTTTTCCCCTCGTGTTAAGGTAATCCAATCAATCCCTTTTAAAGCACTCTTCGTTACTTCAACCCCTGGTTCTGCCACTTTAATCTCATTAGAAGCCATATTATATATCCATAACTCACCAGTATTTTTATTCCTAAAATAGATTAGATTTGGATCATATGGAGAAGGTGGAGAAATAATGCCATCATAAGTATCAGCATCTTGCCAATCCATTTCTTTTAATACTTCTCCCGTTTCTTCGTCCATAATGGTCATAGAAGTTCCGTAGGCGATAAAAAGCTTTCCTCCATAAATCCAAACATTATTCACCATGGTATCGGTTCCTGTAGCAGGGAACTCAATTTCCACCATTTCTCGTGTCTGCCTATCCATTCGTATCAAATGGGCCTTAGCCCCGATACCAAGATAAAGATATTTATCCGTTACTCCTGCCCCTCTAACGTATTCTTCTCCTTCATAAATAACCCCTAAATCCGTAAAAGTATTAGTTTGTATATCATATTCAAACGCTTTAGCATCGGGGTAAACACTCCCATAAATTTTCCCATCCTCTGAAGCATCCAATTGCCAAACCCATTTATTAGAAGGGTTAACCCCTATCTTCTCAATTTTCATTTCTTTGGGCAGATATCTATACAATATTCCATCATTGGTACCTGCAAAATATACATTTCCATCCGCTCCCACTGTAATTGCCCAAACCACATCGATATTATTAAGGGGCTGCGAAAATTTTACCTCTCCTGTTTCCGCGTTTAAAACATAAAAAACCGAAGGGGAACCATTGGTACCTATGTATACTTCTTCGTTGCCAATCGCCACTCCCTGAGTTTTTGCAGCCAAAGTTGCAGGACCAAGATTGATTGGTGCTCCATATTCAAATGGTAGTTCTAAAACAATTTTTTCTTTCAAGGTAACATCATCATAATACACCTTGCCCCTATTTACTGTTCCTGAGTACAACCAAACCTCGCCTTTCACTGCTTGAGCTGGCGCAACAGCTTCAACGCTCAATTTTATCCATTGGCCCTTTGGCTCTGAAACTCCAAAACTCTCACTTCCAATCTCCTTACCCGCAGAATCAAAAAATTTAATGTATATTCTAGCTCCGGAACCTGTTGATGATTCAAGATAAGCATAACATGAAGCGGTGTAGGTTTTCCCTGGTTCTACTGGAACTTTATCACTTATAGCCCCTACAGATCCTCCGCTATTATCTTCAATCAAGAGACTATAGCTACCTGTATATTTCATTTCATCCGTAACACGAACAGCTCTATCTGAAGGCATTGGAGACGGATACTCTTTCCACCCAGGAATATTACCATTTGAAATCGGCTCTTCAAATCCTCCATTAGTCAGAAGATTTGTATCACTTTTTGCAGATGCAAGTATATCGATTGAATTGATTGGCATAGCAAACAACACTCCTATACAAACCGCATAACATAGTAAAATTCTATAATATTTTTTAAACATTTTACCATTTCCCCCTTTCTAGCCTATACTTTTAAGGTTAATTTTAGAAATATGGGCAGAGAAAATATCTCTGCCCATACAACTGCCTCAATTTATGCCTCTGTACTGCCTTAATTTCCGCTTTGCATAAACCTATCATAAGCTGTCTGATGTATTGATATATATTCATCGATTCCCATATCTTTCAACGTCTTTACATATTCATCCCACTTATCAAGTGAATCCTCGCCTGTTATAAACCTTGCTCGGGACTGACTTACGAAATTTGTAATATCGGCTTTCATTATGGAGAGCTTTTCCTGTTCCTCTGATGTAAATCTGACGTTGGGATAGATCCTTTCAGGCCTTATATAGGGGAATATATACCTCATGTTGTTCTCCCCTACCCACCTGAGGTATGGCGACTCAAAAGGTTTCTCTAGAACGCTGGTTCCTACAAGTCCTGTTTCAGAAGGAGTAACTTTCTGGAGCAATGTTTGGATTTCAGTCATACCTTCCTCGGGTTCAAATAAATACCTTATTGCAGAGCCATCCTCTGTGAAATCCCAGTCTACGCCCCTTCGACCTATCCACAACGCAACTCCAGTTATACCGTTGACTCCTTCGTCAGATTCGGTAAAGAACAGGTCAGCCCATTTAATGGATTCTACCGGGTATTTGTTGACCTTGGTGATGGCAAAAGCACCAGACGCATAGGCAACATCGCTCGAGCTGCTAAACCTCTCGCTATTATACTGCGAAGTGAGCGGCGAAAGTATCTGATACTGCTGCCAATCAGCCTGTCTGATATGGCCCAGTACGCCATACAGATTCTGTTTTGTCTTGGCCAGATATTCGTCCATGCTCTGGGACATGAACATGGGATCTATCAGCTTTTCCTGATACAATTTGTGCAGGAACTCAAGGTAATGCTTGTAACCCTCAGTAATAGGAGTAAATACAACTTTTCCGTCCTTCAAAGCGATATCCTGGGCCATTTCTCCAAATGCAGGTAAAAGCATTCCTCCCAAGATGCCGAAATCTATTTCACCTAATGGGATTTCATCCTGCTGCCCGTTTTTGTTTGGGTCCCCTTCCTTGAAGGCCTTCAACACGTTATACAGTTCATCTATGGTCTCTGGCACCTCTAAGCCGAGGTTTTCCAACCACACCTTGTTGATTACGGGTTTATACGAACCGATCGTAGGAGTTTTAATAACCCGGCCTAAAGCGTATATCTTTCCATCGCTTGCTGTGATGGTTTTTTTCAGCAGCGGATATTTCTCAAACGCTTTTTTAATGTTCACACCATGCTGCTCAATCAAATCAGTCAAATCTATCAATACACCCTGTGGGCCATATATTTCCTCATCTTCGGCGGTCAGTGCTCCTAAAAAGATATCCGGCAAATCCCCTGTTGCAAGCGCAAGGTTCTTCTTCTCTTCAAAACCTTCATATGCCACGTCGAATTCCAAATGTATATTGGTCATCTCTTCAAGGTCTTTAAATATGCGCAGGTTCTCCCATGGCCCTCCCATAGGATGTTTTGGCGCCATTACTTTGAGCGTTATCTTTTCTTTAGCAATGGGCAATGACGACGTTGAAGTCCCCTCAGAGCCATTCTGTTCATCTTGAGAATCTTTTTCAGTTCCTCCTGTTTCTTCTGGTTGTTTGGTATTCTGCGAGGTTTCTCCAGGTTGAGCCGTTTGTTCATCTTTGCTACAGCCTGCAAATACGGTAATGAACAACAATATCGAAACAATCAAGCATAAAATTTTTACAAAGGATTTTTTCATACCAGTAATCTCCCCCTTTTAAATTAATTTTCTGAAAGCCTGCTATTTCCCCTTCATGCTCAAATTGATGTTCTCATGACCACCTCCTCTTTGTTAGTAGCGTAATTATACTAAAACTACCCCTTTATAGCCCCAACCATAATTCCTTTTACAAAGTACTTTTGCAGGAATGGGTAGGCCATAATGACTGGCAACGTTGATACGATAATTACGCAGTATTTTAGCAGGGTGGCCAGTTCGACCCTTTTATGTATTACCTCTAATTCCCCTTCAGTCATCAACATTTCCATATTGATCTCGTTTATGATCAGAATCTCCCTTAATATCATCTGGAGCGGATACAGATTGCGATCTGACAGATATATGAGAGCAGTGAAATAGCTATTCCAACGGCCTACCCCGTAAAATAACGCCATGACAGCGATGACGGGTTTGGCCAGCGGCAGTATGATGCTGGTAAATAGGCGGGCATACGAACATCCATCGATCTGTGCGGCTTGCTGCAGCTCTTCCGGAATGCTGGTCTGATAAAAAGTCCTCACGATCACTATATTCATAAAGCTCACAGCGCCTAAAAGTATTTGTGAAAACACAGTGTTGCGCATCCCCAGGGCTTTTACTACCATATAAGTGGGAATAAGCCCACCAGAGAAGAACATTGTGATGGTAAAGTAAATTACGAAGACATTCTTGCCTACAAAATCCCTTCGGGCGAGGGGATAAGCGGCTGTCAATGTAAGCGCCAGGCTTATTAAAGTGCCCGCTATAGTATAGAATATGGTATTTCGATAGCCGATCCAGATATCATCATATTCCAGTACCCTTCTGTACCCATCGAAATTCAATCCTTTTGGCAGCAAAACCACTTTTCCCTGGGACACCAAAGATGGATCGCTTATCGATGCGCTGATTACGAATATCAAAGGATACAAAACTATGATGAAAAATACGGTTACAAAGAAGGTGTTTACTGCTTCAAATATAATGTCGTCTTTGCTCTTTTTCATAACCTTTTTTCTCTCCTTTACCAAAGACTTGTAGATGACAGCTTTTTGGCCACTCTATTCACCAATACCAGCAGCATAAAGTTTATGACCGAATTGAACAGCCCCACGGCGGTGCTAAAACTGTAACGCGCACTTTGAAGCCCAACCTTATATACATAAGTCGAAATGACCTCTGAAGCCTTGATGTTCAATGGCGTCTGCATAAGATAGACCTTCTCAAATCCGACGCTCATGATGCTTCCGGCATTCAATATGAGAAGGATTACGGCGGTAGGCATCAAGACAGGAACGTTTATATACCATATTCTTTGGAGCCTCGATGCACCATCAATTATTGCTGACTCATGTTGTTCTGGATCTATATTTGATAATACTGCAAAATATATAACCGAATTCCATCCCGTATGCTGCCATATATCTGACCATACGTACAAGCTTTTAAAGTATTCGGGCTTATTGATGAAATCAACAGCTTCAAAGCCTAAAAACTTTATCAAGGTATTGGCAATACCGTACACAGGATGCAAGAAGATATAGAGCATGCCGACCATGACGACGGTGGAGATGAAGTGCGGAGCATAGCTTACGGTTTGTACCAGTTTCTTATAATGCTTGTTGCTGACTTCATTCAACATGAGAGCAAATATTATAGGAATCGGGAAACCCGCTATCAGCGAATACAGGGATATGCCCACCGTATTGCCGATGATTTCCCAGAAGTAGTACGAACTAAAGAACAATTTAAAGTGTTTAAGCCCCACCCATGGGCTGCCCCATATGCCTTTGGTGGCAACGAAATCCTTAAAAGCCAACTGAACGCCATAAATGGGTGCGTAATGGAATATCAAAAAGTACAAAACGCTTGGAAGAATAAAGAGGTACAATTGATAATCGTTTAGCATCTTTTTTAGTTTACTCTTTTTATTATGGTGCGGCTTGGGATCCAAATTGACAACAACACCTTGACCGAGTTCTGCCATGAATAAAACCTCCACATACAAATTTTCTGCTTTTATTATACAAACCAGTGCCAGTTTAAGAAATATGCGAAAGGTATCATCGATTTGTCATATTATACATTGGCCATCATCTTCCTGTATTCACCTGGGGTAATCCCTTCTAATTTCTTGAAAGTTCTAGTAAAACTGGCCACATCGCTATACCCTATTCTATCCACAATATCCTTTATACTGCTGCTCGTCTCCCTCAATAACTTCTTTGCATAATTTATCCTCAACTCCCTCACGTAGTCGACAAAGTTAAACCCTATCTGCTCTTTGAAAAATCTGCTCAAGTATTTAGGGGAAATATTCAATTTTTCCGCTACCATCTCGAGGCTTAGCATCTTATTGGTATAGTTTTCATGGATGTATTCTATAACCGCTATTTTGAGGGCTTCGTTGTGGCTCTCTTTTCTGCTGTTTACGTACTCGCAAATCCTATACGCCAGCTTCTCAATTTTCTCTTCCAAATCCTCCAAAGAACCAAACTGGGCTAACTCTTCAATATCATCATCGAAATTTTTTATATCGAGCTCGTTCAATACCTCAACGACCGCGTTTATCATCCCAAAACATATGGCCCTGGTCAGGCCTATGGAAAGCTGCTTTTTCTTTATCTTCCCTATTATCTCCTTTATTATATCCTTGATCACATAGGTATTCCCTTGCTTTAAACACTGTACAAAGCGCATTTGTTCCTCAGCGGGATACCAATATGCCTTTTTGCTGGATGAAATAATGTCGTCGTAAAAGATGATATTCTCATAGCCTATCAGGAGGTTATAGTCAATGGCATTGAGCGCCTCTATAAAAGTGCGACTTATGAAATTGATGCCCTCATATACATTTCCAATGCCCACGTTGACCCTCACTCCCAGGTGGTTTCTGAAGAAGACCTGGATGTCCTTCATCATGTTTTCTATCACTATCTTGGAGCAATTTTCGTAGGATGTGTTAAACAGCAAAACGAAATCCCCCTGTACGGTATCAATACAATAAACCCTCTTGTTCTTTATCTTGTTCTCGATAATGCTATTTATATACAGGTTTAGCTCAGAGGTCGTTATGCTGTAATCCTTTTCCTTCTTTATGGAAACGACCGCTACGAAGAAATAATTATACGGAAAGTCTATTTTATACAAGCTGAGCAGCTCATTTATCTTCTGTTCATTGGACAATTTGCCTTTCACCAGCATCAAAAGGATTTGTTCCCTTACAAAGGATTGATGATGGCTAAGCTGCTCAACAAGGCTGCTGTTTCTAATCGCTATACCTTTCACAATCCTCTCAATGTTTTCAAGCTCGTTAGATATGGCAAATCCCCTTTCCCACCGCAAATCCCCCTCATCGCTCTCACCATTTTCAACTGGAAAATAAGCTTTTATCATGTTAAAAAGATTTTTGATGGGGCGATAGTTTGTCAGTGAGAAAACAAATGACAACAGCATCCCAACGACTATCACTATGCCTATCATTAACACCAGCTGCCTCTTCATCACAATGACCCTGCTTAAGTAGCTCTCGGGGAATATGGCCAGGAAAATTCTGAAATCCATGTTCTCAGACGCCACGTCTATTATTGACAACCTTCTGCCCTGTATCTCCATATTGTGTATCTCATCCAGGGTATTTCCCGGAAAAGCCTGGGGACCAATCTCTTTTGCTAGGGGAATGACCTCCTCATCTCCAAAATTAAATATGCTATCCATATCGCTGTTATATAAGATCAAGGCCCCTTTCAAATCCCCCAATACCTCAGAGGCCATCTTCTCAATAATCTGCCTGTCAATCACTATGCCTACAACTCCGTAATAATTGCTCCTTCCGAGCGGCAAAGGATAAAGGCACATAAACCCCTCATTCCGTGGTATCCCGGAAATCATCGTATCTATCCTCATCATGGCTGGAACATTAATCCTTTGAAGCTCTTCTTTAAAACTTTCACCGCTGTCATAGCTGGCTCCCAGAATGCTGTTGTACAGCGTATCAAACGATACCTTGCCCCCCAAGGTATACACATAATCGTCATTCTTAAAGTATACAAACATATTGCTCACATAGTTTTTATCCCAATACTTGTTTAGCTGATCTATTGCGCTTCTGCTGTGGTAATCATTTAAATTGACCACGTACGGCTTTATCCTTTCATCCAGGGAAATCTTGAGAGCGACCTTTTTGGTGTCCAAAATCATGGAATCCAGCGTTTCCCTCATCCTCACCACTTTGTCAAACGTATACCTCTTTACCTGGTTTTCCATCTCGATGACAGAATTCCTGTAGAAGCTCACTCCCAGTATTATAAGCGGTATAGCAAAAATTGCTATATATGAAATAAAATACTTATAAAGGACGCTGATTTTCCTCCTCGGGGATCCCATATACCCCCCTCACCTCTCCCCCTGCAATATTTGATTTAATTTTGTCAATGCCCTAAAAAGAAAATAAACAGCTTCTTACTCAAAGATGCTGTAAAACATAGTCAATCCCATTTTAAATGCTAACCTCAAGCCAAAATGCTCAACTTATTTTCGAAAACTTCGCCGTCCATCTTCTCCCCTTTAACGTAAGCTTGGATCTCTTTGACGGCATACTTGCCTATTCTGTACAATCCGTTATTCACCGCGCCGGCGATATGCGGCGTCAATATTACGTTGGGAAGGCTGCGGAACGGGTGGTCTTCGGCTGGCGGTTCAGGGTCGGTCACATCGATGCATGCAAACAGCCTTCCCTTTTTCAACTCTTCAACCAATGCTCCTTCATCTATCAGAGAACCACGGGCAGTGTTTATGAGTATAGCGTTATCCTTCATCAACGCCAGCGTCTCTTTATTTATCATATGGTACGTTTCAGGAATAGAAGGTGCATGGATGGACACCACATCCGATTTCGTGAGCAACTCCTCCAGCTCCACCTTTTTAACGCCCATCTCTTGTGCCTGCTGTTCATCCACAGTCGGATCGTACAGCAGTATGTCGACATCAAAATTCTTCATGAGCTTTATATAATGGCGCCCAGCTCGCCCGGCACCTATCACCCCTATGGTTACGCCGTATACCTCCCTAACTTTGTCGCGCCCTTCAGCCCATTTTCCTTCGCGGGTATTTCTGGCCAGGTTCCACATATTTTTAAGCGCGGTAATTGTAAATCCCAGCGCAGTCTCGGCAACCCCTATGCCCAGCGGGTATGCACAGCTAGAAACGCGTATTTTACGCCTCCAAACCTCATCGCTCACAATACCTTTAACGGTTCCAGCCGCGTGAACTATCAATTCCAGATCAGGGGCATGCTGCAATATGTCCCTATCCAATCGAGGACAGCCCCAGGAGGTGATGGCTATGTTTGCATCTCTGATGAGCTCCTTGGCTCTATCTGCATCCGGCCCCTCCTCATCAGTGTTGAAAACGATATTGCCGATTCGAGACAGTGCGTCTATATCTTCCTGCTTAAAAATATTGTTTCTCAATTTAGCGTTCAGCAAAAATACTATATTTTTCATCAACACACTCTCCCTTCACATTGGGGACCAACTGCTGTAGCCTACAAAAAGTTTTAACACTTAAACAGCCATTATGTACGCTTACAGCAGTTCGTACCCTTATATTTTCTTTTACACTAGCGGTACTTCATCATAACCGAGCGCAGGAGACTCCATCCTCTTCAAGATGGAGAGGAATGCGCTCTTCTCTCCTTTCTAACATTAACGTCTTTGCCTTCTCTATAAGTCTTAACCTGCTATGTTTTGCACTATCGTGTATCTTCTTCCCTGAAAGACTTCTTATAGCAAAATACCCGCTACCCCTTAAACCCGCTATTATCCCAACCCTGCCTTTGAGATTACATACACCATATGCGGTAAGCCTCCTTGGGGAATTAGGTGCTCATCGCCAATGTTAGACAGGCTTGTCATGCACAGGTCACTGTCCCTGCCCCTCAGGACTGTTTAAACCTGTACGACAGAGCCCGGAGCTTGAGCAGCACCCCGGGGTGTCATGACCTGTCTAACGTAGCTCCGTCACCTTTTGGCTGGTGGCTGAGGCTAGTCAACCAGGGCTCTTCGCAAGCCCCCGCTTCTTTAAGCGGTGGGTAGTTGACTTACTCAGCGTATCTGTTAAGCTTCACTGGTTTGCCCGTTTCATAGGAGCGCGCTGCACAATCCAGCATATCCATTATTTCAAGGGCATCATCTAGAGTGAGGGAAGCCTCACCCGTCTTGAAGAACCTGTATATCTCCCTTAGCTCTTCTGTATAGAACATCGAGCTGTCAACGACAAACGACGCAATTTGATTCTCGGCCCTCAGCGTACCGCCGTAAGTGTATGCTCCCACAGTGAGCTCCACAATGCCCCTCCTCTTGTCTGGATACTCCACAACCACCACGGCACCGGCTGCGTCTTTCCTAACATCCACGCTCACAGCGCCCAAGCCCATAGCCCTCTCAAGCATCTCAAAGCAGTGAACGCCGTACCATATGATGCCACTTCCTACCGGCGGGATCCCCAGCGGCCCGTAAAAATACGACTGCATGGGTTTTGGAACCTTGCTGCAAGCTTCTACCAGATTATGGGAAAACCTCAAGGCCGAGGCAGAAATGGCCCTAACGTTGTGCTTTTTGCACAAGTCATATATCTCCTTTGCATTGTGATAGTTATCGGCCAGCGGTTTATCGATGAAGATGGGTTTGTTCAGGTTCATGCATTTCTTGAAGTATTCGAGGTGGTATGCGGGATCGTTTATCTCCAGCATAATGGCATCGCAGTCTGCTACAGCTTCTTCAAAATCTTCGGTTACTTTAATTCCCCAATCTTCCAGTTGCTGCTGCCTTTTATCCAGGGTCTCCTTATTTGTAAAGGGCGTCTCAAACCTCAGACAGGTAACCGCCTTCATGCCATTCACCTTGAGTTCTTCGGGGCAGTCCGGCGCCTGCATCCTTCGAGGGAACTCAACCGAGTGGCTTGTATCAAGCCCTACAATGGCAACCCTTATCTCCTCTTTCATATCTGTAACACTCCTTTATATTTTAAAATTTTTAATTTATTTTTTGCCCAACTTTATTGTCCAATCTTGTCTTATAAGTTTAATTTGCATAATAGATTGCAGTTCACCTTACACCCACATGCTCTTCTTATCACTCTCAGTCATGTTACAAAAATTGCATTCTGACGCTGGTTGTTTCAGATAAAACGCTGTGTGGCACATCCTTGGCCACCTAAGCCTCATCATTTTCCCCATACATCCTGTCAAAGACGACCTTGCCGCCCACCACCGTGAGCAGTGCGTTGATGGACGGTATGTCTTCCACCGGGCACTCAAAGTAGTCCTTGGACAGCACCACAAAATCGGCCAGCTTGCCGGCCTTAAGGCAGCCCTTTTTATCTTCCTCAAAAGTTGCATATGCGGCCTTTTCGGTATAAAACCGCAGTGCCTGCTCCCTGTCTATGCAATGCTCCTCCCCAATTACGTGGCCGTCGTAAGTACGCCTCGTCAGCATGTTATAAAGCGCACAAAAGGGGTTGTATGGGTTGTGGGACATAAGCGGGTCATACTTGACCATGTGATCGCTTCCAGCAGCTGCATGGATGCCTTTCTCGACATACTTGCTGTACGGCAGAAAAATATCCATCACGTCCTTTGATAACATCTCATTGATAAACCCTGCATCCTTGAAATGCCAGGCAGGTTGAAAGAGCAAAACCAGCTTCAAGAATTTTATCATGTCCAGTGCGGCATCATCCGTAAAATCGCCGTGTATTATGCTGAAACGCCTGTCGGTTATATCGTTGAATTTTTCATTATATATCCTGTACGCCTCGAGCAATACCTGCAAAGCCCCGTCGCCTATACAATGGGCGCTCATTTGATACCCAAACTCATACGCCCTGTCTATAAACGGAATAATCTGGCTTGAGTTGTAGTTTATTACGCCCCTGTACCCTTCCGGGATATCAAATGCAAAGGCGGCATTGCCGTAACCCTGCTTCATAAAAGCCGTGCAGGTAAGTATCCCCCCGTCCAGCATGATCTTTATAAACGAGAGCTTAACCCACTCAGAGGGTATATCGACAATGTTGCTGTACTTCTTTGCCTCTTCTTCCACCTTGTCTGCGTCCGACACCACAAGCGTACATGCAACTCTCAAAGACAGCTCTTTCTGCCTGTAGAGCTGGCACAGGGCCTTGATACCCAGCTCGTTCGATGCCCCGTCCACAACGCTGGTTATACCCATCTCGTTATAGCGCCTCTGCAGGATTTTGATGCCCTCTTTGCAGTCTGCCAGATCATATTCGCGGCGCTTTATGCATTTCCGCAGAGCCGACAGCGTGGAAGAAGCATTGGCACCTTCCTTTATACCCGCCATCCTCAATGCACAGCTGTTTGCCCTCCCGGAATATACCCCATCGATAAAGACCGGATGGTGTGGTGCGACCTCATCCAGCTGGTCTATAGTAGGATAACGATGCTCCTTTAGCCTGGCAGGATAGGTGTTGGGCAGGTAAATCCATTCGCCCTTGGGCAGCTGTATTGCCTTCACCCTTATGTATTCCAGAAGCTGCTCTATACTTTCGGGGATGAACAGCTCACCGTCCAGCTCGCTCACCGCCGCCCAGAATAGATGGGTATGGGTATCGATAAGCCCGGGGATAACCGCCTTGCCCTTTAAATCGTATACCTGTGTATGAGGCCCACGCAACGACAGCACTTCCTGGTTGCTGCCCACCGCTATTATGGTGTTGCCCGAAACGGCCAGCCCCTGCGCCACCCTTGATTTTTGATCCATCGAATACACTATGCCGTTGTAGAATACCTTGTCGGCAACTGCATTTGTTCTAGACATACAGGCTCACTTCTCATCTATCCATAATACACTTAAGATTTGCACACGATGCGCCATGCAAAGCCATAACTGCGCAGTAATACAAATTTCTAACGGCGCAATACAATTCTAACGATGCGATGCACATTCTGACAACGCGATGCCCATTATGGGCGCACGCCAATCCGCTCGTTCTTGATGGTTATGCCCTCTTTGGCTGATTTGTAAGCTAGGTGTACCACCCTCAATGCCTCCAGGCCGTCTACTCCTCTTAAACCCACCTTTGCATCCTCGTCCTTTAGCGCGCACTCCATAAAATGCCTTATCTCATCCACATATCCGAGGTTGAACCTCTCGTCGACGGCCGGCTTTGACCACCCCGTCGTTATTTCAGCCTTTTCCACCGTATATTTCAGGCCGGGTATGGAATAGCAGGTGATGGGCGAAGAGAAGGTAATATCCACATGCAGGCAGCCTTCAGTGCCGTATATATCGATCACGTCCTCCATTCCACCCTTTGTGACATAATTGCTCTCCACCACGGCCGAGGTGCCATCGGCAAACTTCATGATACAGCAGGCCCAGTCTTCCCCTTCCAGCTTTTTGTGCATCAAGTTGTTTCCCAGCCCGCCGGATATAGATGCGGTAAGCTCCGTCCATTTGCCCTCTTTCAACGCCAGTATAAAGCCGATGGGGTGAATCCCCAGGTGAATCAAGCACCCGCCACCGCAGTACTGTATGGTCTGCGCATAAGGCGAATGAGAACCCGAATGGCATTCCCTGGCCCTTATAAACACCGGCTTGCCTATGGCCCCCTCCTCTATTATCTCGATGGCCCTGTTCAAAGCCGGAGCAAACAGCCAGTCCTCCGCATAATACAGCTTTTTGCCCACCCTGTTGGCCGTCTCCACCATATCCATTCCGTCCTCGACTGTGGTGGCCAGTGGCTTCTCGCATATGACGTGCCTGCCTCTGTTCAAAGCCGCTATTGCCACCTCGTGATGCAGGTAATTTGGCAGGCAGATGTCCACCACATCGCAGTCAACCTCCTGGATGGCCCTCATGTAATCGTCATACACCGCGCAATTCTCAAGTCCATACTTTTTGAGTAGCGCATGGGCCTTCTCCTTGTTTCTGCCGGTTATGGCCACCACTTCAGCGATGTCCCTGCACCGCGAATAGGCATACAGATGGAAATCGGCAGCAAAAGCCGATCCCACAATCAAAACCCTGACCTTTCTGCCCATTTCAGAGTTCACCTCTTTTAATATATATACCGGCTTGGCGTTTACTCATAATGCATCGTCAAAGCCTTTGTGGGGCAAAGCGCTATGCATATACCACATCCCAAGCACCTGTCAGGGGTGATGGCAGGCTTGTCGTCAACCATCTCTATGGCATCGCAATGCCCGGGCTTTGCGCATCTCCCGCAGCCGATGCACTTATCCAGGTCCACCTCAGGCCACCCCTCGAGTGCCTCAAGCTGATGTGAGGGCCGCAAATACTTGAGCGACTTCCCTATTATATCCTGATAAGTTACGCCCTGCTTTTCCAGATACTCCTCCATCCCCCGAACGATCCTGTCCACTATCTCCCAGCCGTACCACATGACGGAGGTACACATGGTAACAAGGGTGGCACCCCACATCATCATCATGATGCACTGCTCGGCGGTCTCCAGGCCGCCTCCGCCGATAATGGGCAGCGAACTTTTTGTGGCAGCCTGCGCCACCTGTGAAAAGGCCATGTTCAAGCAGGCCGGGCCGCCCAGGCTCCCGTGGGATACGCCATTTAGCAGATGGTATTCCGGCTTGCCATCATTGTAGATGTCCACCAGAGGCAAGCTGGATTGAGCGCCAGCAAGACATACTCCATCGGCTCCAGCCTCCTGGCACACCCTCACCATATACCCTATATCCGCCACGTTGGGCGTTAGCTTGGCAACCACTGGGATCTTCACGCTCTCTTTTAATGTTTTAATCACGTTGCGAACCCTCTGGGGGTCCTGGCCGGTCACCGCACCGCCAAACTCCCCTGCCCCCAGGGCCTCTTGCCCCTTTATGCTCTTTGTGGACAGGCCGACATTAGGGCAAACCATATTGGCCTCGATTATATCGGCGCCGGCATTCTCAAATTCCTTGGCCAGCAATGCCCAGCCGTCCATGTCCTCGTTGTCATGGGTGATATTGCTAAAGATTATCAGATTGGTCTTCTTCTTGGCTTCCTCTACCAGCCTTAAGCCTTCCTCCAAGTCCAGCCTTCTATCATAGCAAACTATGCTTGACAGCTTTATGTTGTTATGCATGCGCAGCTTGCCATAAAACGGCTGCTTTATAAAGGTCAGCTTTGTGCTCACCGCAGCAGCGCCGTGCTTTTCTGCCTCGATCAGCCATTTTATCTTGCTGGTCAAAGGGCTGGAAGCTATTACTACTGGGTTTTTGAATTTGATGCCTGCAAACTCCAACATCATCTACTCACCAAACCTTTCCAAAAACACTTCTTTGCCAGTCCTGGCCGATTCATATATAGCCAGTATAAGGTCAACGGCCTTCCTGGCCGACTCGCCGGTGATCATGGGGTCTCTGTCCTCTATGACTGCCGAGATCATATCGTCTATCAACGCATAATGTCCCCAGCTGGAGATGGCTGCCGCATCGGCCGAACCGCCGATCTTCTCGCTCTTCACATCGGGGAATGTATCCACATCGCTCCCTATAGTTCTCCATTGCTTAAACCCCGAATCCCCAAAGATGACGCTCCCCTTCTGGCCATGGATTTCAAGCCGCGTCTCCTGAGGGGGATAAACCGATGTAGTGCCTTCGATTACACCGATGGCGCCGTTTTTAAACTTCAAAAGGGCTATGGCCGTATCCTCCACCTCTATATCCCTCGCCAAGGTCTCGGCCCTCGCAAACACGCTGGCCACATCGCCCACTAGCCACATAAGCAAGTCGATACCATGGACGCCCTGGTTCATCAAAGCACCGCCGCCATCCAGCTCCCATGTCCCACGCCATCCGGCGGAGTTATAATACTCCTGGCTGCGGTAGTATTTCAGATAGGCATCAGCGAGAACGATCTTGCCAAACTCGCCCCTTTCGATGGCCTTCTTGGTCTCGATGGCCTCCTTCATCAACCTTCTCTGGAACACGCAACCCAGCTTGACGTTGTTGCGCCTGCAGGCCTCTATCATGCGGGTCATCTTGTCGGCATTGATGTCCAGCGGCTTTTCGCAGAAGACATGCTTGCCAGCATTGGCCGCATCAATGGTCATATCGCCGTGAAGCCCGCTGGGCGTGCAGATGCACACCACGTCTATGTCCTTTCTCTCCAGCATCTTCCGATAGTCAGTGTAATAGTAAGGGGCATTGTACTTTTGTTGAAACTTCCTGGCCTTCTCCTCTTCAATATCGCATACCGCCACCAGTTCTCCCCTCTTGTTGTTTACGATGGCATCTGCGTGATGGGGAGCTATAACGCCGCACCCTATAATCCCGAACCTGACCTTTTCCATTTTTAAATCATCCTCCCGTTTTCTTTTATTTCTTTTAAAAAATTAGATGTGAAGGCTTTAAGATATATGCTAGTATATACCCGGCTGATTAAGCATTTCCTTTATTTGCATCAACATTTGCACCAGCTATTTCCCTCAACTTGGATGTGAAATCTTAACGGCTGAAAAGCTACCTTGCTAAAGACCTCGCTGCGAGAATATGTTGCAATAAATCCGACTTATACGCCACCAATTGAGAACTTTGTACCGAAAGTCAACACAGGCGTACCTCTTCCAGGCTCTCGTCAATCTCTATGGCAGCCAGGCTAGACATCAGCACATCCTCGCCGGAAATTATCACGTCCTTCCTGCCCTCAATGCGGTTTATAAAATCCTGGATGAGCGTAGTGGGTACGGCCACGTCCTCGCACCTTATATAGGTTTCGGTATCCCTGATGAGCAGTGCAAATGGCTCGCCCTTTGCCTGGCAGTCGCCCGTGGTGCGTACCTCAACCCTGCCCTGCGTCCCTACGCAGAATATCCGCCCGTCACCGAAAGTAAAATAAGAGTCGGGCATCCACCAGTTGGCCTCAAGGGTAGCTACCACCCCGTTTTTCATCTTTATAACAGCGTTTACGCTGTCGTAAAAGGTCTCATACTGAGGATAGGCCGTCTTCTTGATATAACCGCTGCACGAGTCAAGCTCGCTGCCGGTAAACCAGCGAAGCAGGTCTATATCGTGTATAAGAAGGTCTATGGCTATTCCGCCGTTCTCCTCTTTGGAGAAGTGCCACGGGGCTCGCTTCTTTTCAAGCAGCTTGTGGGGTTTCATGATGGTAAAGCTGACCACCTGTCCCAGCCTGCCTTCACGTATCATCTTCCACAGGGCATAAATGGGGGGATTAAATCGCTCGGTCAGCATCATGCCCACCTGAATTCTCCCTTGCCTTATTACCTTCTCAAGCCTTGCATAGCCTTCCCTGCTGGTCACTATGGGCTTATCTGCCATGACGTGAATGCCTTGCTGATTGCACAGCTCGACGATGTCGATCTTCCGGTTGTTGACGGCCGAGGTGCCTATGACATCGGGCTTCAGCTTGAACAGATCTTCCCCTCTATCAAACAGGGGCACCCTGTACTTCTCAGCCATACCCTTGGCTATATCCAGCTCGGTCTCGTAAATACCTACAAACTCATGCCCCAGCTTGAGCATCTCATCGACAAACTCGGCTATATGCGCATGCCTGCACCCGTAAATGCCGAACCTCATACCAATCCCTCCACCAGCTTGGCGGCATCCCTGTCTAAAAACAGCACAGCCCTGTCATGTGTCCTGAGGACAGAGGCCGGGCACTTCTCGGTAATGGGGCCTGTCAGTGCAGACTTTACCGCCTCGGCTTTCCGCTCGGTGGGGACGATGCAGTATATATACTCCGCCGCCATAATGGCCGGCACCGTCATGGTTATGGCATAGCGGGGCACATCGTCCATGGAGGCAAACTTGAAATCGTGGAACTGCTGAGTCCTGCACTTCTCATCCAGAGTAACGCTCTTTACCAGCTTGGGGTCATCAAAATCGGCTTCGTGCGGCTCATTGAAGGCAATGTGCCCATTCTCCCCTATACCCAAGCACACGATGTCGATGGGCTTCTCAGCGAGGAGCTGCGCGTATCGCTGGCATTCGGCCTCTATATCCGAATTTTTGCCGTTCAAATAAAATACTCTGCCGGGATGGACCTTATCTACCACATGGTCCTTTATGAACCTCGCAAAGCTGTAGTTATCTTCCAAAGAAGCTCCTACATACTCATCCAGGTGAAAAGCCGTCACCCTGCTCCAATCGATGCCCTGCTCCTGCACCAGGTATTTCAAAAAATCCGACTGCGAAGGCGCCGACGCAAATACCACCCTCACCTCCTCCTTAGAGCCGAGGAGCTCCCTCAGCCTAGCAGCCACGCTGCTGGCAGCGGCCCTCCCCATCTCATCCCTGTTCTCATACACCTGCACCTTCAGCTTGTCAAATTGCTTTTCAATACAGCAGCTCTTCATAAGACACCCTTCCCTTCATTTATAAGATATCGATTTCGATTCTTCACGCCAGCGGTTTTACAGAATCCCGTATGATCAATTTGGGATGAAGGTTTACGCTCATGTTGGAATGGTTGTTTCCAGAAAGTTTATCCAGCAACAGCATCGCCGCCAACCGCCCCACCTCATAGGCGGGATATTGAACCGTTGTAAGGGGCGGCGAAAACATCCTGGCAAACGAGATGTCATCAAACCCGATCACCGATATGTCATCCGGCACCCTTTTCCCATGGAGATACATCTGCTGGATAAACCCAAAGGCCGTCATATCGTTGACCGCCAACACGGCTGTGGCATCCAGCTTGCGCTTTATAAATTCGTCGGCCATCTCCTTCCCGTTTTTGAACTCAAAGCCCTCTTCATCGATCTCCTCCTCGTGGCTGCCGATGAGGAAATACTCCTCCTCAACGGCAATGCCGTTGTCGCTGAGCGCCGCTTTATACCCTTTAAAGGTCTCCTTGCGAGTCCACTTGGTGAGCGGCGAGCTGACAAAGGCGATCTTGCGATGCCCGTTCTGTATGAGGTACTCCACAGCCATATAGGCCCCTTTGAAGCAGTCAAAGCTTATGAAGCTGCACTCCAGATTGTCTATCTTTTGGTCCAGCAGCACAAACTCCAAGCCCTTTTCGATATATTCCTGGATATTCCTGGCACCCAGCGTTGAGATGATGACGCCCTTTACTTGCTTCTCGTAAAGCGACTGAAGGTATCTCTTCTCCTTTTCTACATCCCTGAATGTGTTGCACAAAAGCAAGTTGTATCCCCTTTTATCGGCCTCTTTCTCTATGCCCAGAATGACCGATGAATAAAACGGGTTTGATATGGTGGGAATTATCACGCCTATATCATTGCTGGTATTGCTCTTTAGGCTTCTTGCCAGCATGTTGGGCGAGTAATTGAGCTTCTTTGCGGCCTCAACAACCCTCTTTCTTAACGCCTCTTTCACAGGATAATTGGAACCGCTCAACACCCTTGAAGCGGTAGCCGGCGAAACGTTGGCCATCTTTGCTACATCGTATATGGTTACCTTGTCTTTTACCCTAGGCATCTCAACGTACCTCCGCTTTGGACGTTTGCTTGAATCTGCTGCATCACAACGTAAATCAGAAGCTTTGGCCCGTATCCCCTCAGCCTCCGCACTCAGTTTTAGATATCGATTTCTGTATGATGTATATTCGACGCATTTCAAAAAATTCCTTCTAAGTTTTTAAAAATTTTTTATAAAAATCGCTCAAAAAGAAAAACCTAAAATGCCCAACCGGACACAAAAAAGAGGGCTGCCAGACAAAGTCTGACAACCCTCTTTTTACGGCTTTGTTTCTATCACACCTTTATATATTTCTCCAGAGTCTTCCTCACCGCTCCCCTGCCGTAAACCAGCTCTGCAAACATGGCCTCGACTTTGGGAGCAAGGTTGTACTCGTACAGGTTGACGCCAAAGATGTTTTCGTTGGACAGTATGGGCTTTAAGGCCTCGGTAAACGGCCCTGTATCTCCCAGCCTTATGTCCTTGACGTAGGACTGCAGGGTCTCCAGCATGGGATCGGGGCTGGGCGTGAAAGGATTGCCCTCATCGTCCACTCCCATGAGATACCTGATCCAACCTGCAAAGAAGAGCGGTATATAGGTCAATGTGGATATGTCCCTCTTACCGGTCCTGATATAGGCCTTCAGGGTCTCGCCAAAGCGCACCGGTATCTTCTGCGATGTATCGGTAGCGATCCTCTGGGGCGTATCGGGTACGAATGGGTTGGGGAACCGCTTCTCAATGACCTCTTTTATGAACTCGTGAGGATTAATTATACCCGGGTCAACCACCACCGGCAGCCCCTCTTCATACCCCACCTTTTCTATAAAAGCCTTCAAGTGCTTATCCTTCATCTCATCGGCAATCGACTTGTAGCCCAGCAGGCAGCCGTAAATTGCCAGTACGGTGTGAAGTGGATTCAAGCAGGTACACACCTTCATCTTTTCGACCTTATCCACCGTCTCCCTATCGGTGAATATAACGCCGGCCTTCTCTAGAGGCGGCCTTGAATTGGGGAATACATCCTCAATCACCAGATATTGTGCTTCTTCAGCATTCACAAAGGAGGATATATAGGTATTCTTCCTGGTGCACACTATGTCGGCGCCCTCAAGGCCTTCGGCTTCCAGCATGGCCTTTACCTGCTCGGACGGGCGCGGCGTTATCTTGTCTATCATGCTCCAGGGAAAGGATACGAGACTCGGATCTTCAATGTAATCCTTGAAACCCCTGTCAACAAAACCTTTTTCTACCCAGGCATCGACAAAGGCTCTTACGGCCTCATACAGCCTGGTCCCGTTGTGGGAGCAGTTGTCCATGCTCACCAGTGCTATGGGCAACCTGCCAGCCTGATACCTCTTATAGCACAGCAGTGCGATCATAGCCATCAAGGTTTTCGGCTGATCCGATAAGGAGTTGAGGTCGTCCACCACATCGGGATAATACTCGCCCCTGGCATTTTTCAGCGAATAACCCTTTTCGGTTATGGTAAAGCTGGCCATCTGCAGTGACGGAGATGTAAATATCTCCACCAGCCTGTCCATGTTGCCCCTGGCAGGTATGGCCTCCACCACGCTGGCCACAACCCTCTTATCCACGCTACCGTCGGCCTTCAAAGTGACGACCACGCTGAGGTTATCAAAGGGCGCATAAGCCTTTTCTATAATCTCCTCGTCGTAAGACTCGCAGACTATGATGCCCCTGTCGCTGTACCCTCCTTCCAGAAGGGTTTGCTGCAGCACAGCCGGAAAAGCCCTGAATATGTTGCCTGCTCCAAAATGAATCCATATGGGGTCCTTCCGGGTCTTCTCCCTTATCTTTTCGATATCAAACTCAGGCAGCTTATAGCCCTTTTCCTCCCATACCTGTCGATTTTTCAAATCGGCCACGCTAAGCTTCATACTTTCACCCCAACTTCTTAAAATTAATATATTTTACGCCACTATCCAATAGCTAGGGATAGTGGCCTATCAAAGTCCAAATTGGTTAACCGCTTACCTCGTTGCGCATTAATACTCTCCCATTAAGATAGCGCCTTTATAGCACCTTTCCACTCCATTTACTGGATTTACTGCGGAAGAAGAAAGTATTCTTCCACATTTTAGGTTTCAAGAAAAACAACATCCGCGCTTGATGCATGTCTTCAATCGAAAAGAAATACATTTCCGCTCAACAACCCGTTACTTTCGCCTTGTGTAATATGAATAGTTTGAATACTCTATGCAAAAATTGCCTTCTCGGCCGATTGTCTCTTCATCCGACTGTCCCTTCGGCCGATTAGGCTTTTGCTTTCTTTATGCGGAAAACAGATAAACGCTCAACTACCTGTATGCCTTCAAAAGCCGCCTCAATTCCCGCGAACGCTTAGCGTAATGGCATCTACCGGGCAACGCTCGACGCACTGGCCGCACCCTGTACACTTATCAGCAAGCACCCTGTGCTTTTGCTTGCGCTCGCCATCTATGGACTCAAACTTGCACACCCTCTTGCAGGCAGTGCAGCCTATGCACTTGTCCTCATCGATAAAGGCCACTTTGCGCTTGCTGAAATCGGCATATATGGCGCCGGTTGGACATTTCTCAGCGCATACCATGCAGTTTACACACTTATCATACCTTATCCTGGCAAGATTGTCAACAAAGTCTATGGCCTCAAACTGACAAGCCTTGACGCACAGCCTGCACCCTATACATCCCACCTTGCAGTTTTCACGCACCTGTTTGCCCGGGTCCTTGGATATACACAGCACCTGTACCAGGCTGGATTCAGGGATAAGCTCTATCAAATTCTTGGGGCAGGCCTCTACGCATTTGCCGCACCCGGTACACCTGTCGGGGTCCACCACAGCAATGCCACGGTCGGAGATGTGGATAGCATCGAAGGGGCATGCCCTCACGCAGGTCCCAAGCCCAAGGCAACCGTAGCTGCAACCCTTTGGCCCGCTGGCCAGCATGGATGCCGCCACGCAATCCTGTATGCCCCTGTATTCGTACTTGTTCACGGCGTTGTGGCAGTCACCCTGGCACAGCACACGGGCAATGCGTCGTTCCTTCTCCTCGACCTCAACGCCCATTATGCTACCAACCTTCAGTGCCACAGGCGACCCACCTACGGTACAGCCATCCACCGGCGCCTTACCGGAGGCCACAGCATCGGCAAAACCATCGCACCCCGGATAGCCGCATGCACCGCAATTGGCACCCGGCAACACCTCACGGATGGCTTCAGCCCTGGGGTCCTTCTCAACCGCAAACCTCTTCGACGCAAACGCCAGAACTGCCCCAAACAAAAGCCCCATGCCCCCTAGACTGAGCAGGGACAGCAGTATCTTCTCCATGGACAATATCCCCCCTTACTTTATGAGCCCCTGGAACCCTAAAAAGGCCACCGACATCAAGCCCGCTGTAATGAGGGCTATGGGAAAACCTTTAAGCGGCTTGGGTATATCCGACAGTTCCAGCCTTTCGCGTACTCCAGCAAAAAGCACGATGGCCAGGGTAAATCCAAGGGCAGCGCCCACTCCGTTAAAAAGCGCCTGAATCAAATCGTACTTCTCGTCTATGTTTATGATTGCCACGCCCAGCACGGCACAGTTGGTGGTAATAAGCGGTAGATACACGCCCAGCGCCTGGTACAGCGTCGGGCTGGTCTTCTGTATCACCATCTCGACGAACTGCACCAGCGAGGCTATCACCAGAATGAATATGATGGTCTGCAAATACTCAAGGCCCAAAGGCTCGAGTATGACATACTGGATTATATAGGTAATCAAAGATGTCATGGCCATCACGAAGGTAACGGCAGCGCCCATCCCCACAGCGGTTTCAACCCGCTTTGACACCCCAAGGAATGGGCAGATACCCAAGAACCTTGACATGACGAAGTTGTTTATAAGTATCGAGCTTATCAATATGACGAATATTTTACCCACGTATTCCATACCCTTTCCCCCTACACATTGCTTTTTAATTGAACCTACACCCGCTTAGCGCACGGTCATCGCCAAACACATCCAGAACGAAATCCGTATCAAAAATTTACCGTGCAACATCTATCCATCAAAATCAATTAATCCGTCTTTTCAGCTATTCAGCCAGCTCTACTCAGCCCTGCCTGTCAGCTTGTTGAGCAGCCCCAGCACCAGCCCAAGGGTTATAAATCCCCCGGGAGGCAGTATCATGATGACAGCTGGGCTGAAGCCATCCGAAAAAACGGGCATACCAAACCACGTCCCGGCGCCCAGTATCTCACGTATTGAACCCAGCAAAAGCAGCGCCAGGGTAAAACCTATGCCTATGCCCAATCCGTCCATTATCGACAGAAGCACCGAATTCTTGGATGCAAAAGACTCGGCCCTTGCCAGAATGATGCAGTTTACAACGATGAGCGGAATATATATGCCCAGGCTCTTGTTGAGCTCGGGAAGAAAGGCCTGCATTATCATGCTGACCACCGTCACAAAGGTGGCGATAACCACCACAAAGGCGGGAATCCTTATCTTCTGCGGTATGAAGCTTTTAAGCAGCGATATCACCAGGTTTGAACCCACCAGAACAAAGGTGGTGGCCAGCCCCATGCCTATGCCGTTTATGGCTGCAGTAGTCAAAGCAAGGGTAGGGCACATCCCCAGAACCATCCTGAAAGTAGGGTTTTCGTTGAGCACCCCGTTGAAAAACACCTTCAAAGCCTTCATTACTCAGCACCCCCGTCCTTTAATACCCGGTTGTAGAACTCTACAGCAGAGTTCACACCCTGGGTCACGGCTTTAGAAGTTATAGTAGCGCCGGTTATGGCCTCCACCTGTGTATCCTGTGTGGCGCCTCCCCTCACCACCGCCAACGGACTACCAGCCGACTTGCCGGTATACTGGCTCAAAAAATCAGGCTCAGCCGCTTTGGCCCCCAGCCCGGGAGTTTCGTTGTGGCTGATGATGTTCACGTTCTCAATTTTGTTCTCCTTAGCATCTATGCCCACAAACAGCTCCACATCGCCGCCGTAACCCTTGGATATCACCTTAAATACATAGCCCACCGTGTCATCTCCCAACTTGCCCTGGTACACCTCAACAACGTTGGGATACTCATCTTTGTATTCCGATATGTCCACCTGGACGAACTCCTGGGCATCGGGCAGCACGCCTTTTCTGGCCTCTACGCTAGCCTGTTCGTTCTGCAGCCTTATGGGCTCTTCGGTAATGGCATGGGTGATGCCCAGTGCCAGAGCCGCCACCGCGGTTATTATGAACAACTTGATGGACATTCTCATACCTTCAGACATCTGCTCTCACCTCCCCGTAAATGCGGGGCATTGTAAACCTGTCAATCAAAGGAGTGGCCACGTTCATCAGCAGTATGGAATAGGTGACCCCTTCGGGATAACCGCCGTACAGGCGAATGATAGACGTGATTATTCCGCACCCAATACCCATTATTATCTGCCCTTTAGGCGTCACCGGTGAAGACGAATAGTCGGTAGCCATATAGAACGCTCCCAGGATAAGCCCGCCCGAAAATATGTGGTATATCGCATTTCCTGTAAAAAGCCCCTGTGGCCCCAAAATCCACGTGAGCAGCCCCACAGTGCCGATGAAGCTAAATGGGATCCTCCAGTTTATTACCCTTCTCCACAGCAGATAAACAGCACCCAGCAGCAGCGCCACATCCGATGTCTCACCAAGGCAGCCTCTTGTATTGCCCAATATGATGGCCCACAGAGGAGGAAGCTGCGCCTCCGTCCCTTCCATCCCCTTAAGTATGGCAAGCGGTGTGGCCGAGCTGACGGCATCAGCCGCTGCCGCGCTCATAGCTCCGCGAATGGGGTCAGCCCAGGTAGTCATGTACACCGGCCACGCGGCCAGCAAGATGGCCCTGGCAGCCAAGGCCGGGTTCATGAAGTTGTGTCCTAGCCCACCAAAAGCCTGCTTGACCAGGGCAATGGCGATGGCCGAACCCACCGCAGGCAACCACAGCGGAACGGTAGGTGGCAGGTTAAAAGCCAGCATAAGCCCCGTCACCGCAGCGCTCCAGTCGTTGATGGTAACCGGCTTTTTCATAAGCTTTTGCACAACCGCTTCGGTTACCACAGCCGATAAAACGGATATAGCCATTATCAAAGCCGCTCTTCCCCCGAAGAAGTACACAGCAACTGCCGCCGCAGGTAAAAGCGCCAGCACCACATCCCGCATGATGCGAGCTGTAGTATCCTCTGAATACACGTGGGGGGAAGAGGAAACTATCAAAGGCTCCATCGCAACATCCCCCTGTTCATCTAAACCGTATGGGTATAATGCCGGCTTAGAAGGTTGGGGTATTTGTAATCCGCCTTTATATCATGCTGCCCCGACCCCAACAGGCGGTATTTGGGACAGCCCTGCTCCTTAATCCAGCGCAAATCAATTGCACCATACCTCAATGGCATAACATTTACACAACAGTTATACAACACTCACATAATACGGTATAACCCGGCACAACGTTGATACAACACTGGCACAAGGCTGTATAACAAAACTGTAACAGTATAAAAGTATACATACATCGAAAATGCCTGCTGCAAGATTATGCCCCTTAACCTGGCGGTATCCGTTTTGCTACAGCAGCTCATTGGGCTGCTTAAATCACATATCAGCTGGCTGCACACCTTTGACCGCCAGACATCAAATACGCCGCTGTCATTTGGCACTGGCAGCGCGCCTTCTCCTTTCGGTGATCACGCGCTTTGCCGTGCGAATAGACTGCACAAGCGGGCGTCTGGCAGGGCATATATACGAGCAGCAGCCGCACTCTATGCAGTCCATGGCATGCAGCTTTTCGCTGCGTTCGTAATCCCCCTTCAGAGCATAAGCGCTGATAAATAGAGGTATAAGCCGCATAGGGCAGGCCTCTACACATTTGCCGCATCGTATGCAGGGACCCGGCTCGGGCATCTCCACCTCCTGCTTGGTAAGCACCAGAATACCCGAGGTACCCTTGATGACGGGCACATCCAAGGTGTACTGCGCAATCCCCATCATGGGCCCTCCCGATATCACCTTGGCCGGTTGGCCCAGCAGTCCGCCGCAGGCCTCGACGACGTCCTTGAAGGGCGTACCTATGCGCACCAACAGGTTCTTGGGCTGGGCCACCCCACCACCCGTCACCGTTACGATGCGCTCGATAAGCGGCATACCCGTATTTATTGCCCGGGCAATGGCAGCCGCCGTGCCCACGTTGTTGACCACAACTCCCACGTCCATCGGCAGGCCTCCCGACGGCACCTGCCTGCCAGTCACGGCATATATGAGCTGCTTCTCGGCACCCTGGGGATACTTGGTCTTAAGCTGCACCACCTCCACCCCGGGCACTGATTTGACGGCATCCGCAATGGCACGCACGGCTTCCGGCTTGTTGTCCTCTATCGCGATGTACCCTCTTTCAACCCCAAGCACTTTCATGATGGCCTTCAGCCCATCCACCACATCCCGTGGATTCTCCACCATTAAGCGGTGGTCGGCCGTCAGATAAGGCTCGCATTCGGCGCCGTTTAAGATCACGACGTCTATCTTCTTGTCCTTGGGTGGCGAAAGCTTGACATGGGTTGGGAATGCGGCACCGCCCATACCTACAATACCGGCCTCAAGAATCAAATCTTTTAACTCCTCGGCGCTCAGCGACTCAATATCCTTTGGGACTATGGACTCATCAGGCTCATCCTTGCCGTCATTCTCAATGACAACGGCAAGCCCCTGCCCCATGGCAGGATGAGGTACCTGCTTTATCTCTTTCACAACTCCCGAAACGCTGGCATGAACCGGCGCACCCACAAAGCCCTTTGGCTGTCCAATCTTTTGACCCAGTTTGACATGGTCACCGGGCTTTACCAGCGGTTCACAGGGAGCACCTATGTGCTGCTGCAAAGGTATATACACCAGCTTTGGCGCTTGCATCCGTTCAACTGCTTTGTCCTGCGTGCTTTCTTTACTGTAGAAAGGATGCACTCCTCCTTTAAATCCAAACACCTTCAACCCCATTTCACACACCTTCTTTGCCTTAAATCTTTATGATTTATCTGATGGCGCCAACCGGCATGCAACTTAATCCGTCATAATGCAACATAATATGCATTCATTCTTGAATATTATAACACAGATTTTATAAAAATGTTATACATCTTACAAGTTTATTTTTTAACAAATGGCTTGAAAACAGCATTTTAAACAGTTTCAGCTGTTATATAACTATTACACATTTTTATGAGTGTATTATACATATATCCCATAAAATTGAGGAAGCTTTGCTAACTTTTATAAAAATGCAAAACTTTTTCACGGCGTTTACATGTTATAAATTTAGCAATCTCAGCAAAAACGTATATGTAATTTTTTACCAACAATCAGCCAGCCGGTATATTACTTTTTCCCGCTTCGCGTGAACTCGTAGATGCCCATTACCAGCAAGAAAACCCCAAACAGCTTCTTTAAGATACCCGAAGAAGTGATAACAGCAAGCTTAGCTCCCAGAAATGCGCCTATGGCCCCTGCCAGAAAGAGATAGAGGGCCATCCTGTATTTGATGTATCCGTTTTTGACGTGAAGCCAGATTGCCAGAATTGCCGTAGGAAAAAATGCTGCAAGGTTGACCCCTTGGGCAGCGTGCTGGGACAGGCCGGCCAAAAAAACCAGGGCCGGAATTAGAATGCTACCCCCGCCAATGCCCATCCCACCAACAATCCCGAAAGCCAGTCCTATAAAAAAAAGCAGCATCTATGCGATCATCCTTATCGCGGCAATGATCATGAAAAGGCCAAAAACTTTGCGCAGCCAGTAAGGCGAGATTCGGTCCAGGATCCACGCCCCTACAAGGCCACCCAGAGCGCCGCCGGCGGCCACCTTCCATATTACATCCCATTCGAAAAAGCCGCTTTTGAAATACACAAAAGAGCTTATGGCCGTCAAAGGCAGTATGACCGCCAGAGCGGTAGCATGGGCATCGTGCTCCTTCATGCCCAAAAGGTGCACCATTGCAGGCACCACAATGGTACCGCCTCCCGAGCCAAAAAAGCCGTTGCACAGCCCAGCCACAAATCCCGATATTCCAATTTTGAGCCAGCGCTTCATCCTTCGCATCACCCGTAATTAATCTTGCCAAAGAGGAAGCCTTTTATGCCTGTTTTTCATCGTTGCCATTTGAAAGTAGTTATATAGGTCGTAACATTAAATTAGAGAAAAAGGCTATACTTAAGTTACCTGAAATGACCACACCAGCCAGATTTGATGGCCAGTCAAATCCTGCAAACATACATAAAGGGTAACTCTCGTAAGTCAGCCAAAAAAAATAAAAAGCCGGCCTTATCGGCCAGCAGCTCTCATCACAGCAGCCTGATGATCAGGGTCCTGCCTGTTGTGTATATGGGTTTTGCTCTTGTAGAAGTGTATGCACACATGGCCCTGCATGCCGTTGTTGGGTATGGTATCATAGGCATGGGGCATTCCGTGCATGGAAGCAGCCACCCGCACGCCGCCGATCTCGACTATGACAGGCCTGCGGTCCCAACTCCAGCCGCCCCATATTTCTCTTATGATCTGCGCATCCTTTGCCGTCACCGGCTCCGAGTCTGCATGGTTGGTCCCACCGGTGCGCTTCATGTAGAACGACCTGCCGGTATACAGGTCTATCACTTTTGCCACTGCACCCCTGGGAAAGAGATACTGTCCCCTGGAGAACCACTCAACCAGCACCCCTAGGGAGTTCCTTCCGCCTCGAGAAGCCGGCAGATAAGAAGCCGCCTGGGATGGATAGGCAGTATAGCGCTTCGCACTAGGGCTGTACAGGACTTTCCTGGTCTCGGGCCCTACCGTTCCATCCACTGCAAGCCCGTTTTGCTCCTGAAACAGCCGAACGGCATCGGCTGTAGCCGTCCCGTAATATCCCGTGATCTTGTAGTTGAAATACCCCAGGTCCCTGAGCCTCATCTGAAGGTCCACTACCTTCTGACCGGTACACTTTACCTTCAACACCTCGTCATCGGTCGCTCCAGATGTAGCCCCCTCATCCATATCTCCATCAGCAGGCGTCCCTTCCCCTCTTGCCGGAACGCCCAACAGGAAGCACACAAATAACATCAACACAAGTATGCTGACCGTTCTTTTCACTTTTATCACCTTTTTTGAAATTGTACAACCCACCTACTATATTACCACAAATTATGGAAAATTGCATCAATTTTTTACAAAAATATTTCAAAAATATTTCCGATTTGTTAATTGGACTCAGCAAAAGCTAAAGGTCAGCACAGGCACAATGCAAGCAGCTGCTACACTCCAAATTCTTGGCCATGATCATTATATCCTCAGGCTTATTGTTCAGCATGATCTGATAGCGGGTTTTCCTCACCTCCGCATATCCCATACTCCTCCAGAATTCCAGTCCCGCTATATTGCTGGCCACTACACCGGTGTACAGCCACCTGATAAGCCACACGCTCCTGAAATACTCCTCCAGCATGGACACAACTGCATGTCCCACTCCCGCGTCTTGATAGGCCTCATCAATGAGGATGGAGCTTATCCAGGCCTCGTCCTTTAAGAGGTAGTGCACACGCCCTTTTACCACGCCCAGCATGATGCCATGCTGCTTTTCGACGACCTTGAAAAAGACCTCCCAGCGGCTGCAGCAGGCTTCGATGTACTTGTCCCTCATCTCCTCAAAGGTGATGGGCCGACTAAGTCCCGTGGCGTGCTTGTACCTTTCAACATCCCTGTACCACAGCCATATCTGAGGCAAATCCTCTTTGGTGACGGGCGCAATCAACAACCCATCACTTTCCAGACGGTGTTTAATCATTTAAGCGCATCCCCTCTTGGATATGGTATACGCACCACAACATACTGTAGTCATCTATTATTTTTATTCTACAAATAGTGCACGAAATCCTTTTTTAGAAATTAAAAAATTTTAAAACCCAAACTCGGTATCGATCCACCTGTCAATTATCCTCTTCAAATTTGACCTTATGGTGTTTTCCTTGACGTCGGCTGCGGTGTACAAATCCTTCCTGATGCTGACCTCATCGCCCAAGGTCACCTTTACATATCCTACCTTGGTGCCGGCTTTCACCGGCGCCTTGAGGTACTGCGGCAGTTTAACCTCGACCGATATCTCCTTTTCCTCTCCTTCCCTTACGGGCAAGAGTATCTCCTCCCTGCACACGGCTGCCACCTGGGCCTCATACCCATCCCTGACCGGAATGTGCCCCAAAACCTGCTTCTTCGAGACCACGGTATAGGGTTTAAAGTTTGCAAAGCCGTAGTCCAGCAAGGTGGCGCTGTCGTCAAACCATGGCTGGCAGTCCAGCACCACACACACCAGCTGCATGCCATCGCGCAGTGCGGCCGAGGCAAGGCACCTCCTGGAGACCTTGGTGTAGCCCGTCTTTATGCCGTTTGCACCTTCATAGCTCCACAGCAATGCATTTTTATTTTGGAGTACCCTATCGTAGCTTCGCCCCTCCCAGGGGATCTTCTTGTATTTTGTGGACACTATGGTGCGAAAAACGGGGTTTTGCATGGCATAGGCCGAGATTAATGCCAGGTCGTAGGCTGTGGTGTAGTGCATGTCATCATGCAGGCCATGCGGGTTGACGAAGTTGGTATTTCTGGCACCTATCTGAACCGCTTTCCTGTTCATAAGCCTCACGAAGTTTTCCACGCTGCCGCCTATGTGCTCGGCAATGGCAACAGCTGCGTCATTGCCCGAACGAAGCATGAGCCCGTACAAAAGCTGCTCCAGGGTCAGCCGCTCCCCCTTTGCCAGGTAGATGGACGAGCCCTCCACCCCCACCGCCTTAGGTGAGACCGTCACCACGTCCTCAAGATTGCCCATCTCTATGGCCAGTATGGCTGTCATGATTTTGGTGGTGCTGGCCATGGGCAGCTTCATATGCGGGTTTTTGGCATACAGCACCCTCTTGCTGGATGCCTCCATCACCACAGCCGCCCTCGCAGCGGTGGAAGGCGGCATTGAAGGCACCGCAGAGGGGTTGCTCAATATCTCTGCGCTCAGACCAGCACTTTGAAGTACAGCATCTTCGAATTTGGAGGCCGCTTGGGAGGCCGTCAAACCGCTATAAGCGACGTCGCCTGAATAAGCCCCTTGAGCAGAATATACAGCACCCGAATAAAAAAACGCATACGCAAAAAGCAATATGCATGCTATGCTGCGCTTTATCACCATTCCTTCCTCCCGTGCACAGTATGAAATGTAATCAACACACCATCGACATAGGTTTATTATTTGACAGACCGTGAAAATAATTCACCAAAAAAGCTAAAGCCTCGCTGTATCATCAGCGAGGCTTTTTACGTGGTGCGGAAGAAGGGACTCGAACCCTTACGCTCTTAACGAGCAGCAGCCCCTCAAACTACCGCGTCTGCCAGTTCCGCCACTTCCGCACGTTTACCCTCTATATTTTGTTGTAACCTTCGTCTCTTTGCAGGAAATATTATATCCGTTTCATATAAAATTGTCAACTGGTAATTTGGCAAACCTGTTGTTATTCTGTGATAATGTCATATTGAAATTATTCTGATATAATGTCATACATGAGAGAGGAGATATTCAACATGACACAAAAAGAAATGAC